>NZ_BTPU01000084.1:0-59260 GCF_036985595.1 Vallitalea maricola
TATTCTAGAGAGCTGTAATATTTATTACGGTAATTTATAATAAAAACCTTTATACTTCTTATATCTGATAATTAAGGGAGTGAACACTGAATGACTACTGTTATTCTATTTATTATTACTATTGGTGCTCTTATCATATCTCTAGTCAAGGATAGATCAAAAACATTGAATTCCATAAAAAGTGCAAAAGGTATGATGAAAGGTATGCTATCCGATATAATAGGTGTATTATTATTGATTGGACTTATTTTATCTCTTGTACCACCTGAAAAGATTGAAAGTCTAATAGGAAGCGGCAGCGGTTTTTTAGCTACATTAGGTGCTGCTCTTGTAGGCACAATAACACTAATACCCGCATTTGTAGCTTTTCCTCTAATTGGGTCACTTAAGGCTAACGGAGCAGGTATAATCACTTTGACAGCTTTTTTGACTACATTGACTATGGTAGGTTTTGTAACATTTCCTTTGGAAAGCAAAACTTTTGGTAGAAAATTTGCAGTTAAAAGAAATGTAGTGAGTTTTATCTTTGCCATTTTAATAGCTGTAGGTCTGGGGGTAATATTATGATAAAGAAATTATCCAAACATAAAATATTATTGATAGCTATTATTGGTTATATCTGTGTATTCACAATCAATAATGAAATGGGAATTAAAGCATTAAAAGAAAGTAAGTATTATTTCTTGGAGATGATTCAGATACTGCCTCCAATATTTATATTGACATCTCTCATTCAAACGTGGGTTCCAACTAAAGTCATTGTAGATAATTTTGGGAACGGTTCAGGAATAAGGGGTAAAGTGATTTCATTTGCTATTGGTTCTTTATCGGCTGGTCCTATATATGCAGCATTTCCAGTATGCAAAACCCTGACAAAAAAAGGAGCTAGTATTGATAATATTGTTATAATACTTAGTTCTTGGGCAGTAATTAAAATACCAATGCTTATAAATGAAGCAAAATTCATGGGTGTCAACTATATGATTGTAAGATGGATATTAACGCTAATAGCAATCATCATTATGGCTAAAATTATGAAGTTATGGATTAAAAAAGATGATGTGAAAACCTTGGAATCGGCTGACAATAGAGAGATTATTATAGATAAACATATATGTGTATTATGTGGGAATTGTACTAGGAAATATCCTAATATCTATATGATGAAAAATAAAGAGGTCATTATTGAAAAGACCCAATTAAATTCCATGAATAAAGATGAAATTGAAGAATTAAAAGCATGTTGTCCTTTGGGAGCAATTAAATAAACAGCCACTTTTCTTTTACCTATAATCGGTATATTAATATATACAAATTTTTAGCAAAAAAACCTTTCATATAAATTAATATATATGTATAATATATAAAGATAGATATATACATAAATAGGCGTATACGGAAAAGTATTAGACAAAAAAGTAGTTACTTTTATTTATGCCCCTAATTAAGGAGTGAAAATAATGCTTGAATTAAACAAAGAATTGGTAGAATTAATAACAGTTAATAAACAGGGAAAGAACTTATTATCTGGGAATTTTGGCATAGAAAAGGAAAATGTACGTGTAAACTATGATGGGAAACTAGCAATAACACCACATCCGAAAGTTTTTGGTGATAAATCTGAAAACCCATATATAACTACAGATTTTTCTGAAAGTCAAGTTGAGATGATAACACCAACTGTTGATTCATTAGAAGAGGTGTACAACTATCTTGAGACTTTGCAGAATATAGTATCATTAAGCTTAGAGAATGAATTATTATGGCCCCAAAGCCTGCCACCCATATTACCTGCTGAAAAAGATATACCTTTAGCTAATTATAATACAGATGAAATACTTGTCAAAGATAATGCCAATCTGTATCGAGAATATTTAGCTGATAAATATGGCAGAAAAAAGCAATTGATTTCAGGGATACATTATAATTTCTCTTTCAAAGATAGTGTATTAAAAAAATTATATGATAATACATCTTCAGATGTAACATTCAGAGAATTTAAAGATAGATTATATATGAAAATGATTAGAAACATTACAAAATATAGTTGGTTCATTATTAGATTATTAGGAAGTAGTCCAGCTATTCATGAATCGTATATTGACTATTGTAAAAGGTGTTCAAAACAAGGTAAATCAGATAAGTCTCCATGTAATTTTACTGCATCTATCAGAAATGGTAAATGCGGCTACAATAATATTGATAATTATTATGTTACCCTAGATACTCTAGATGATTATATAAAAGGAATTCGAAAGCTAATTGAATCTGGAGATTTAATTAGTTCAAAAGAATATTATAGTGTAATACGTCCTAAGAGCAATAATGGGAATCTAAGTGCTTTAGAGAAACATGGGATTGATTATTTAGAACTTCGTTTAATGGATATTAATCCATTATTTAAGTTAGGATTTAGTATAGACGATTTATATTTGATTCACTTATTCATGATATTTGCAGCAATGTTAGATGATGACTATATGGATGAAACATTGTTCAATGATTCTATTAAGAACAATCAAAAAGTAGCTGATAAAGGCAGGATGGAAAACCTGAAAATTGTTTTTAATGGTCAAGATACATCTGTAGAAGCTTTATCCCTAGAGATCATCAATACTCTAAGACGAATAGTTACAGTAATTGATACCAAAAAAGATTTCCTTAATGGTATTATAGATAAATATGAAGAAATGATATTAGAACATGAAAAACTATACTCAAGTATATTATTTAAGGAGATAAAACAGCAAGGTTTCATAAAATTCCATTTAGATAAAGCAATCACGTACCTAGAAAATAGTAAATCCCAAGAGTTTAATTTTATTGGATATGAAGATATGGAACTATCCACACAAATTCTTATGCTTAATTCAATAAAAAGAGGAGTCAAAGTTGATATTTTAGATAGAAATGAGAACTTTATTGAACTATCTTATAAAGATAAAAAAGAATATGTAAAACAAGCAACAAAAACATCAAAAGACACTTATAGTACCGTATTGATTATGGAAAACAAATTAGTAACAAAAAAAATACTTGAGAAATCAGGGATAAAAGTACCTGGTGGAGATGTATACACTAATATAGAAAACGCCTTAGATGATTATTATAAGTACAAAGATATGAATATAGTTATAAAACCAAACTCCACTAATTTTGGTATTGGTATAACTATTTTCAAGAACATATTTACTGAACAAGATTATGAAACAGCACTAAAATTAGCATTTGAAAAAGATGATACTGTTCTAGTGGAAGAATTCATTGAAGGTAAAGAATATAGAGTTTTTGTGATTGATAATGAAGTTGTTGGAGTCCTTAGGAGAGTTCCTGCTAATGTAATAGGAGATGGTAGTAGTTCCATAAGAGAATTAGTTTCCAAAAAGAATACAGACCCTTTAAGAGGTAAAGGATATAGAAAACCTCTTGAGAAAATTAAACTTGGAACCCCAGAAAAAATGTTTTTAGCTCAACAAGAACTTGATTTTGATTCTATTCTAGAAAAAGACAGGTTAGTATATCTTAGAGAGAACTCTAATATAAGTACAGGTGGAGATAGTATTGATTATACAGATGATATCTCTGATTCCTTAAAAGAAATAGCTGTAGAAGCTGCAAAAGCAGTAGATGCATCTATAGTAGGTGTGGACTTGATAACTAAGGATATTAAAGGAGATGCTCTCAATAATTACGGAATCATCGAATTGAATTTTAATCCTGCTATTCATATTCATTGTTATCCATATATAGGTGAAAATAGAGAATTAGGAGAAAAAATATTGGATTTATTAGGATTCCATACTTATGACAGTTAAATAAATTTTTATTGAATTATAAATCCGCATATTAACAATAATAAAATAAATAAAATCGCAAAAAACAATAGATGCAATTGCTTTTTGCGATTTTTTATATAAATATATATATTAGTCGGGAATATGTATTGACACTAATTTCAATCAAATATATAATTATTTTATGTATGCAATTAATATCATCTATATAAGTCATTACATAGTGACTATTATCAACAGCTTATGTTAAATCATTTAATCCAATATACATAGGAGGTACAATCTATGAAGAAAAAAATAATATACATAATAACAACTATCATAATTATAATTTTAGGTTTATTATCTAGGGAAATTAAAGGAATTCCATTATTCATGGGTGATATTTTTTGGGCGATGATGGTATTCTTTATATTAGCGTTTATATTCTTAAATAAAAATTCTTCTTTCATATTCATTTTAAGTATAATTATTACATATATAATTGAAATTACCCAGTTGTATCATAGACCTTGGATTGATAACTTTCGTAAAACAAGCATAGGTCATATTTTATTAGGACAAGGATTTTTATGGTCAGATCTTGTAGCATATCTAGCAGGTATTATAATAGGATATTTTATTAAAAAATTTATTGATAATAAGATGGAAGAATCATATAGTTAATATATATAATAATTCTTTAATAATGCATATTTTTGCCTAAGTGTCTAATAATAAGATTATTAAATAGGAAAGGCATGATAATATGAATGTTGGAAGGGCTAGTGAAATATTAGAATCAAAAGGAGTAATAGATGTAAATTATAATGGATGTTCTGTATGGATTAAAAATGTTAATCAAGAAGATCAAACAGCTGAAATAGAAATATTGGATGCTCCATCAAACAGTCAAGTTGTAAGTGTTAATGATTTACATGAAGGAACTATAGATTAATAATTGGAATATCATATTTATGCAGGGTTACCGCTCTGCATTTATTTTTACGCATTTAGCTGCATAATAAGAGGCTGATACCTGTTTAGAATTAAAAAAATGGTTAAAATATCCTAATATATAAGAAAAAAATTGATAATTAGTTGATTATTTGATATATTAGTCATTAGTATAATATGGAATATTGTTTTTGAAAGGAGTTTTATAATTGGCTAGAGAATACAGTGGACAAAATATTAAGGTACTAGAAGGATTAGAGCCTGTTAGATTAAGACCAGGGATGTATATTGGCAATACGGGAAGTAGAGGATTACATCATCTTATATGGGAAATATTAGATAATAGTATTGATGAACATCTAGCAGGTGTTTGTGACCAAATAACAATAACACTTAATGAGGATAACTCTATAAGTATTGAAGATAATGGTAGCGGTATACCTATAGATTTACATGATAACACAAAAGATTATCCAAAATCTGATTATCCAAATGGGATATCAACTGAGAGGATAATATTTACTGTACTCCATGCAGGGGGTAAATTTGATCAAGATACATATAAATATTCTGGAGGATTACATGGAGTAGGTGCTTCTGTTGTTAATGCGTTATCATCTAAGTTTACAGTTGAAATATATAGAGGTGGAAAAGTATATATTGATAAATATAGAAATGGGGGACAAGCAATAACTGCTCTTGATAACGGAGCTTTAATACCTGTTAAAACAACTAGAAAACGTGGTACAAAAATTACTTTTATACCTGATAAGGAAATATTTGATTCAGTAAAATTCAAGCCTAATATAATAAAAAAAAGATTGAAAGAAATAGCTTTCCTTAACAGTGGTTTAACTATTGTTTATAAAGATAATGTATCACCTGTTAAAGAAGAAATAGTATATCATGAAGAAGATGGTCTTGTAGGTTTCATAAAAGAAATAAATGATAATAAAAACAGTCTACATGATGATGTAATCTATTTATCAGATACCAAGGATGGTATTATAGTCGAGATTGCATTTCAATTCACCAATGATTTTACAGAGAATATATTTTCCTTTTGTAACAATATAAATACTCAGGAAGAGGGTATGCACGTTTCAGGGTTCAAATTAGCTTTAACCAGGATAGTTAATAAATACGCTAAAGAATTATCTATTTTCAAAGGAAAAGGTACACTAGACGGTAAAGATGTCAGAAATGGTTTGACGTCTATTGTTTCTGTAAAGGTGCCAGAACCTCAATTTGAAGGACAGACAAAAACTAAATTGGGAAATACAGAAGTAAAAGGTATCGTCTCGGATATAACTTTTTCACAATTAGAACAATACTGTGATAGGAATGAAAAAACAATTACCAAAATTGTTGAAAGTGCTATTAGGTCTCATAACATTAGAAAAACAGAAGCTAATGCTAGAAACAACATATTGAAGAATCAATCAAAAGTATCTTCCAACGGTAAGCTTGCCTCTTGTAGATTATCATTAAATGAAAAAAAAGGTATATTAACAGAATTATTCCTAGTGGAAGGGGATTCTGCAGGTGGTTCTGCTAAACAAGGCAGGGATAGACGTTATCAAGCTATTCTGCCATTAAAAGGAAAAGTATTAAACACTGAAAGAAGTAAAGTGGGTAAAATCCTTGAAAATAAAGAAATAGTATCAATCATCAATGCATTGGGAACTGGATTCGGTGATGGTTTATTCGGTAATAAATCCAGTGAGGATTTCAATATAGACAAGTTAAAATATGATAAGATCATAATAATGACAGACGGTGATGTTGATGGAGCACATATATCAACTTTATTATTGACCTTTTTCTATAAGCATATGCCCGATCTAATTATCAACGGAAAAATATATTTGGCTATGCCCCCTCTATATAAGGTAAAATCATCAAAGCAAGAAGTTTATGCTTATAATGATAGAGAATTAGAGAAAATACTGAAAAAAATGAGTAGAAGAAATATAGAAGTTCAACGATATAAAGGTCTAGGTGAAATGAATGCAGAGCAGTTATGGGATACAACCATGAATCCTGAGACTAGAACTCTAAAAAAAGTACAAATAGAAAATATTATTCAAGCAGAAGAAACAACAGCATTATTAATGGGCGAAAAAGTACCTCCTAGAAGAGAATTTATTAATGCTGAAGCAGAGAATGCCAATATAGACTCATAGAGAAAGGAAACTAATAATGAAGAAAAACATTAAACTACCAGATCTTGCAAATCAAAATATTGTAATTGCTGATTATGAAGATGAAATGAAACAATCATATATAGATTATGCAATGAGTGTTATCGCAGCTAGAGCTTTACCAGACATAAGAGATGGTCTGAAACCTGTTCAGAGAAGAACATTGTATGCTATGAAAGATCTTAATATAACACCAGATAAACCTTACCGTAAATGTGCACGTATAGTGGGAGATACCATGGGTAAATACCATCCACATGGGGATGGTTCTATATATAACTCAATGGTTAGAATGGCACAGGATTTTACTTATAAACAAGAATTGATTGATGGACATGGTAACTTTGGTTCAATTGATGGTGACGGAGCAGCGGCTATGAGGTATACAGAAGCTAGATTAAAGCCTATTTCTCTGGAGCTGTTAGAGGATATAGATAAAGATATAGTCGAGATGAAAACCAATTTTGATGAAACATTGATGGAACCAACTGTTCTACCAGCCAAGTTTCCTAATGCTTTAGTAAATGGTATGACTGGTATTGCTGTAGGGATGTCAACTAATTTTCCAACACATAATCTAGGTGAAATCATTGATGGTACTATTGCATATATTCAAAATGAAGATATTACAATAAAAGAGTTAATGACCCATATTAAAGGTCCAGATTTTCCTACTGGGGGAGTAATAGCTAATAAAAATCAGCTAGAAGATATATACACAACGGGTAAAGGCAAAATCAAAATTAGAGCTAAAATAGATATTAAAAAGAATAGTAACGGAAAACATCATATCATTATAAAAGAAATTCCATATACTCTTATTGGTAATAAATCAAGCCTGATAGAAAACCTAGCGGAATTAGTGAAGAATAAGAAAATAAGTGGCATACAAGATATTAGAGATGAAAGTTCTAGAGGAGAAATAGAAATAATTATTGAAACCAAAAAAGATGTAGACCCTGATATCTTAGTTAATAAATTATATAGTAAAACAAAATTAGAAGATAATTTTAGTGTTAATATGCTTGCATTACATAAGCAAAAACCATATTTGTTCAACTTGAAATCAAGCTTACAAAAATTTGTTGAATTCCAGCAGGAAATCTATACTAAACGATACCAATTCCTTCTAAATAAAGAGTTGGACAAAAAAGAAGGAACAGAAGGACTGCTCAGGGCTTATGATGAAATTGATATTATTATTGAAGCGATTAGAGGAGCCAAAAATGCAAAAGCAGTAAAAAAATGTTTGATGACTGGAGATACTACAGATATCAATTTTAGAACTAAAAAAAGTGAAAATCTAGCTAAGAAATTTGATTATACAGAAAGACAAGCAACAATTATACTGGAAATGAGATTATACAAATTAGTGGGTCTAGAGAAATTAGAAGTAGAAAAACAATATAGAGAAATCATGAGAAAAATTAAACGATATGAAAAAATATTAGGAAACAAGAAAGAATTAAATAAAACTATAATAGTTGAACTACAAAGAATTTCTGATAAATACAGTACCAATCGTAAAACCCAATTGAAAAACCTGGAGACTCTTAATGTAAAAGAAGAAGATATAGTAGAAGCTGTTTATGTACTTATTGATGATAAAAATTATATCAAGACAGTAGATCCTAATATTTTTGAGAAGAATAAAGAGAAAATACTGTCAGAAATGAAATGTGTAATTGATGCTACTACCAAAGATAAAATTTCACTATTTGATGAAGAAGGATATCTATATAAAATAAAAGTTGATGATATACCAAAAACTAAATTAAGTAATAAAGGAACTGCTATAAGTGTTTTAACAAGTATAAATGAAGATCACATAATAATGATTGATAAACTACTTGACAATGATAAATTATTATTTGTAACAAAATATGGTCTAATCAAACATGTAGAGACTGTAGAATTCAATAGTTCCCGGTCTAAAATAGCTGCAACCAAATTAAATGACAATGACAGTGTCATTAAGATAATTAAGCTGAATAAAGAAGACAAATTAATAACTATTACAGCTAATGGATATGCACTAATTATAAGTACCGATGAAATACCTAACCAAAAAAGGAATGCTAAAGGAGTTAATCTAATAAAACTGGGCAACAATGACCATATAATTGATATTGCATTTATTGATTCAGAGCAGAAAACCATACAGGTAAATGTTGATGGTCAAATTAATAAGAAAAACATATCTGCTATAGGTATTCATAAGAGGAATTCAAAAGGTAAACAAATCATTCCAAGCAGCAAAAATATAATTGGATTCCTTCAGAAGGAGTAATGATCTTATCTATAAGGTAATCCTTCTAAAGATTCTTCCATATCATTAGCCGATTTTAAATATTTGAATGCAGTTTTGTAGTCATGTAATAGATTATAAAGTTCACTTATACTTTTATAAGCAAATATATGATAAATGGAATTTCTGAAAACTTCAAATTTGGAAATTCCTATATTCATTTGCTTCAATGCTTCTTCTAATTTACCTATTTTCATCAGAGTAAGACCGTGATATATTTTTGCAGACCACATAAATAGATAATCATATTTATGTAGTTTTCTAACATCTATTTCCTTATAGTTTATGCTTTCAAACAAAGCTAGAGATTCATCATAATCTTGTAAGAGATAAGCTACTTTAGCTTTTTCCAGAGTATAGAATACTTTCAAATCCTTACGGGGGTCTTTAATTTGATTAAGATAATCTAGGGCTTTATCTGGATTATGATTTATAATTTCATATTCAGCATAATTAAGGTATATAAGGGATAATCTAAAAGTATCTTCTGTAAAAAGTGAAAATTGTTCTGCTTTTTTAATATTATATAGAAATGAGCTATAGTTCTTGCATATAAGATTAATACATGCCAAAGTTTGATATATTGTATCTGAATTATAATATATGTGGTTTTGAGCAGAAAGTGATACAGCATTTTCAAGCTTTTTAATTGCATAATCAAAGTTACCCAAACCCGAATAAATCATTGCTTCAACAAACAAAAATCTTAATTCAAATAAATAATCTTTAATTATTGTTGAATTGTACTTATCCATAGCATTTTTAAGAATAGATAAACATGCTTCATAATTGAAATCATTTAGATATTTATTCATTTTCTCCATGTATGCCATTGCTGAATCAGAGTATAATTGGTTTTCATCATAGATTTTTATAGCTTTGTCAAGGTGTTTTTCGCTCTCGTCGAATAAGTTCAGCTCTCCTAAACATTCACCTAATTTAAATAAAATGTCACCATGTAATTTACCATGATTATAAAAGTTATAGGTTGAAAGGAGATCCTTTAATTCTTCTACAGCTTCATTATATTCAAGATTATCTATTAGTATAGTAATTTCATTCATTTTAGCTTGTATTTTTTTAATGGGTAATGTGTTATTGTCAATATTTTCTTCTAGAAAAAAAGAAACTGGTTTATTTAATCTATCAGCAATCTTTATAAGATTTTTCATGGAAGGGGTAGCCATACCATTTTCTATTTGACTAATCATACTTTTGGTCATATCTTGTCCAGCTAATTGAGTTTGAGTTATATG
The DNA here is from genome assembly GCF_036985595.1 of Vallitalea maricola. Taxonomy (NCBI): domain Bacteria; kingdom Bacillati; phylum Bacillota; class Clostridia; order Lachnospirales; family Vallitaleaceae; genus Vallitalea; species Vallitalea maricola. The sequence goes on from NZ_BTPU01000084.1 coordinate 10,499, forward strand.
TAATTCTTTTCTAACTTGTTTAATTTTATTTCCTATTGTTGTATACATTCAAATTACCTCCCAGTATTAATTTATTATAGTATAATTTCGTTAAACAATCAATACATGAAATTAAATAAGTTAAATTATATTAAACTTAAAAGTTGACAATGTTTGCCTAATATACTATAATACTATCAATTAAGTTAAATTTAATTAAACCATAATCTAAGGAGGTATAAAAAAATGAATTTACATTCTAAAAAAATAATTGATGTATCAGAAATGGTTAGTATAGGCGGTATAAAGCAGCATATAATGGTTAGAGGTAATCCACAGAATCCTATAATTTTATTTATACACGGAGGACCTGGTATACCTTATAGTTGTATATCAGATTGTTTTCAGGAAAATATTGAACAGGATTTTTTAGTTGTAAATTGGGATCAAAGGGGAGCAGGAAAATCATATAGTGAAGATATTCCAATAGATACAATGAATTTAGAGCATTTTATATTTGATTTAATGGAAGTAGTAGATTATTTACTGAATACATACCAGAAAAACAAGTTGTTCTTATCAGCTCAATCAATTGGTAGTGTATATGGGCTTATGTCTGTACATAGATTCCCAGATAAGTTCTATGGATATATTAGTACAGGACAAATAGTTGATACTATTCAAAATGAAAAAGTCTCCTATAACCTTATCTTTAATGAAGCAAAAAAACTTAATAATACTGAAGCTATAAAAGAATTATCAGAAATAGGAAGTCCACCATATAAAGATATTATTAATAATATAGGCATAGAGAGAAAGTGGTTAAGTATATTAGGATACATTGAAAAGAACTTTAGAGTGTTTGAGTATATTTCTAATAATTGTACTAGAGAAGAATTGGATATCATTATGAAGGGACAAGAATTTTCAGTTAATCATTTATTTGCTGATATATATGAAAATGGTATAAATTTTTTCAAAACTATCAAAGATATTAAAGTACCTGTATATTTCTGTATGGGAAGATATGATTATGTAGCACCACAAATATTGACTGAAAAATATTGTGAAACATTAGTATGCCCTACAAAGAAATGTATTTGGTTTGAAAACTCTGCACACTTTCCGGAGTTGGATGAACCCAATAAATTTTATCAAGTATTATTAGAAATATTACATGAGACCATTGATAAGAAGTAGCCACAAAACACTTAAACACTTAATTGATGCAGGGGAGTAATACATATAAATAAAGTACTGTTCATAATTCTGAATAGAATAATTCTACTATAGATGAGGTTAATGAAAAGAATTATGAACAGTCCTATAATATTAATTATGGCTACTGCTAGTATGCTGTATTTTCTTCATCTCTATCAATCTGTTTGCTTCTATGCTCATATTCCAGCATTTCTGATTTACCGAATTCAGTAGAATATTTATCATTTTTTTGAAGCTTATCTTTTATCTCTTGGTTATTTTCTTGTTTCTTCATGTAATCAACCCTTTCAATGTTATAGTTATAGTATTGTTATCTTCAATAGTTTTATTCCAAATTTTTAAGCTTAGTAAATTTATCAGTTAATTCTTGAATAACTTTTAATAGTATGATAAGGTCAAAGTATAAGTATATTAATAATTATTAACGCTACTCATATTGTTTTAAAGTTTCAAAAGGAGGAGATTCATATGAAATATAACTTTGATACTATAATAGATAGAAAAGGAACTAATTCTCTAAAGTGGGAGCCAGAAAAGCTAAAAGAGTATTTTGGAGAAGAAGATATGTTGCCACTCTGGGTTGCAGACATGGACTTCAAAACTCCCCAACCAATAATTGATACAATAGTTGAAAGAGCTAAACACGGTATATATGGTTATAGTGTTAGGTTAGATGAATATTATGCTTCAGTTATTAACTGGCAAAAGAAAAGACATAATTGGAATGTAGAAAAAGATAGCATAGTATATACACCAGGCATTGTTCCAGCTATAAATTACATAATACAAGCCTTTTGTTCAACTGGTGATAAAGTGATTATTCAAACCCCTGTATACTATCCTTTCAAGAAATCCATCATAAATAATGATTGCAAAGTAGTGGACAACCCTTTAATATATGACGGTGAAAAATATAATATTGATTTCAAAGATTTTGAAGAAAAAGCAAAAGATGAGAAAGTTAAAATATTCATTTTGTGCAGCCCACATAATCCAGTTGGTAGGGTATGGACAAAAGAAGAATTAGTGAAGATTGGAAAAATATGCATAGAGAATAATGTTCTAGTTGTTTCTGATGAAATCCATAATGATTTGATTCTAGGAAATAATGAACATACAGTTTTTGCTAACATTAACGAAGAGTTTGCTGATAACTCAATAATTTGTACTGCTCCTAGCAAAACATTTAATATACCTGGACTAGAAACATCTCATATAATAATTAGAAGCAAAGAGATTAGAGATAAATATAAGCACATTTTAATTAAAAACTCTATATCAGGACATAATCCCATGAGTATAGCTGCACTAAAAGCTGCTTATAATGAAGGTGAAGACTGGCTAGAACAATTATTGCTTTATTTAGAGGACAATCTTAATTTTATGGAGAACTACCTAATTAATAATATGAAAGATGTAAGATTAATACGCCCACAAGCAACATATTTGGCATGGTTGGATTTTAGGTTAATAGAAAAAGATAATAAAAAACTTGAAGATCTGATATTTCATCAAGCTAAAGTTGCTCTGGATAGCGGAAACTGGTTTGGAGATAATGGTTCAGGATTTATGAGAGTCAATTTTGCATGTCCACGTGCAATATTAAAAGAAGCTTTAGATAGAATATGTTCAGCCATTAATAATTAAAGTTTATAATAGATTTTAAGAATCTAAAAGTATATTTTAATACCTTTTATATCAAATATCACCTAGAAAAATTATTTTTAGACATTGTAATTGGATAGTGATATAATAAACAATATGTTATAAGATTAACAATTTTTAATTATAAGGGTGATAAGATATATGAGTAAAATAGGAACAGAATCTTTTAGATTAGGAACTTATGCAGTTGATTTTGAAAATAGGATTAAGATGAGTACTATATTTAATTATATGCAGGAATGTGCTATAAACCATGCCCACAGTCAAAGTTATGGCGTAAAAGAAATGACAGAAGAGGGACTATTTTGGATTTTATCCAGAGCCTATATTGATGTATTAGAATACCCCAAATTAGGTGATACGGTTACAGTTAAAACATGGACTAAAGGTACTGACAAAATATTTGTGTTAAGGGATTTCAAAGTATATTCATCTGATAAAGTAATAGCTAATGTTACAACTAATTGGGTAATAGTTGATTGGAAAAAGATGAGGCCACAACGTCCTAAAATACTTAATGGAACAATAGAAAATTTAGAAAACGAACATGCTGTAAAAGAAGTACCGGGTAAGATATTTGATGTTGGTAATAAAGAACATGTGTTTGATAAAAATATCAGTTACTGTGACATTGATATTAATAACCATGTCAACAACGTTAGATATGTTGAAATGGTTTTAGATAGTTTTTGTGAAAAATATTATCTAAATCAACAACCTAAAATTCTACAAATAAATTTTTTGAGCCAATGTAAATATGGACAAACTATTGAACTACATAAAGGCTACAATAAAGAAGCAGATAATTATTATGTTGAAGGTGTAGATAGAGACAATAGAAAGAAATATTTTCAAGCATTAATCAAATGGACCAACAAGAAATAAAAGATAAACATAATAAAATAAAAAAAGAGTAGACATTTATCAAAAAATGTGATAGATTATTATAGAATTAAATAATAAGATTTCTTTAAATTAGTACAGAGATGCTAGTAAGAAGTTTTACCGTAACATAGTTATGTAAACTATGGCTTCTTGAATGTATCTTGAAGCCTTTTTTAATGTAAAAATTTGACTATCATATGTCGGATTTTTATAATATGTTATTTGCAAGCTATAAAAATATTAATATTTTGAGGTGAACTTATGAAAGTATTAATGGACGACAAAGCTATTGGAAGGGCGCTAACACGTATATCTCACGAAATTATTGAAAAAAATAAAGGTGTAGAGAATGTTGTTATTCTAGGTATTAAAACTAGAGGTGTTCCTTTGGCGAACAGGATTGCGCACAAAATCAAAACATTTGAAGGAGTAGAAGTTCCTGTAGGAACAATTGACATTACTTTCTATAGAGATGATTTACAAAAGAAAACTCCTCAACCTGTAATAAACAATCCTTTAGATTTTGATGTATCAGGTAAAGATGTTATATTAGTTGATGATGTCATCTATACAGGTAGAACTTGTAGATCTGCTATTGAAGCAGTGATAGATACAGGTAGACCTAATAAGATTCAATTTGCATCATTAATAGATAGAGGTCACAGAGAATTACCTTTAACACCTGATTATATAGGCAAGAACATACCTACATCAAAGAATGAAGTAGTTCGTGTTAAGTTATTAGAAGTTGATGGCGAAGATACTGTTCAAATAATTTAAAGATTTCCATATTAAAAAGTGTGTACCAAATATCAAGTAGTCTAGTTTTCTAGCTAAATATAACTTATATCTATTTCAAAATAGGAGGTAAATTTTATTATGGAGAACATATCAACAGGCAAAAAACTAATTTTAGGTTTACAGCATGTTTTAGCAATGTTCGGAGCAACAGTCTTAGTACCAATTTTAACAGGACTTGACCCAGCTATTGCCTTATTTGCAGCTGGTGTAGGAACACTTTTATTTCACTTATGTGCAAAAGGAAAAGTACCTGTTTTCTTAGGTTCAAGTTTTGCATTTATAGGAGCAATTTCTTTAACTCTCAATCCTAATCAGCTGGATGATGTATCTAAGATGCCAAGAGCAGAATATTTACATAATCTTTCTCTAGTAAAAGGAGGAATTATAGTAGCTGGTTTAGTATATGTAACTATGGCTATCATAATTTACTTTGTGGGAGTAGATAAAATCAAAAAATTATTTCCGCCAATTGTAACTGGACCAATGATTATTGTAATAGGACTTAGATTATGTACTGTTGCAACTAACAGTGCATTCTTCCCAGTAATTAATGATAATGGTGATAGAGCATTTAACGGTACACATGCATTCATTGCAACAATAGTTGTATTAACAATGGTTGTTGTATCAATATTCGCTAAAGGCTTTTTCAAGATGGTACCTATACTAATATCAGTAACAATCGGTTATTTATTATGTATCCCTTTTAGATTATTAGATACAACCGCGATAACTAATGCAGCATGGTTCTCTGTTAGTGATTCTCATATAACAGAACAGATATTAACATTACCATCTTTCACAATGTCAGGAATCATAGCTATAGCCCCAATTGCCCTAGTCGTATTTATTGAACATATAGGAGATATAACTACTAATGGAGCTGTTGTTGGTAAGAACTTCTTAGAAGATCCTGGTATCCATAGAACTATGCTAGGTGATGGTGTGGCAACTGTATTTGCTGGTTTAGTGGGAGCTCCTGCTAATACTACATATAGTGAGAATACTGGTGTTTTAGCTGTAACAAAAGTATATAATCCTGCTATCTTAAGAATTGCAGCAGTAATAGCTATATTTTTAAGTATGATCGGTAAATTCGGAGCAGTTATAAGAACTATACCTGGACCAGTTATGGGTGGTATAAGTATCATATTATTTGGTATGATAGCAAGTGTAGGTGTTAGAATATTAATTTCTTCTAATCTTGATTTTACTCACAGTAGAAACTTATTGATATCTGCAATTGTTTTAGTTGTTGGTATTGGTGTTGATAGTTTTCCTCTAGTTAATTCATTGACAATATCAGGATTAGCTATAGCAGCTCTTATTGGAGTCATTTTAAACCTTGTTTTACCAAAAGGTATATGATTGAACATAGATTATCAAGAGTCCCTTTATGGGGGCTTTTTTAGATTCAGAAGAAAATTATTATATAAAATGGAATATTTTTATTATGGTTAAATTTTCTTAGACAAAAACTACTAAAAATCTGTTAAAATATTCATATATATATTGAACTTAATTTTTAATATGATACCAATGAAAATTACAGAAAGGAATCTAATTAACTAATGAAAATTATTAAAATAGTTTTGGGTATAATTTTATTTACTGCATTATTAACAGTTACAACAACATCTGTCTACACTACAGATAGATTCAATATGTCATACTTACATTTCGGTAGCCCTAAATCCTACATAAACTATGTTAATGATACTGAAGAATCTCTGGACAGTGTATCACCTAATTACATAGACATAAATAGTGAGGGACATATTGAAACAAATAACATTGATACTGATTTCATAAAGACCATTCATGATAAAGGTATGAAGGTTACTCCTTTTTTAAGTAATCACTGGAATAGAGAAGCTGGCGAACTTGCATTAGCAGATATGGAAAATGTAACAACTGAAATTAATCAAATAATAGAAACCTATAATTTTGATGGAATTAACGTTGATATTGAAGGGTTGAATGAACAAAGCAGAGAACAATTTACAAAATTTATCTGTTTGCTAAGAGAAAAGCTTGATAGTAATAAAGAGTTATCTATATCCGTAGCAGCTAACCCTTATGGTTCATCTAAAGGGTGGCAAGGTATGTATGATTATAAAACATTAGCTGCTTATGCAGATTATCTAATGATAATGGCTTATGATGAAAGTTATAGAGGAAGTAAACCAGGGCCAGTAGCAAGTATGTCATTCGTAGAGAATTCTATTGAATATGCTATTAATATAGGTGTACCATCAGAAAAAATAGTATTAGGTATACCTTTTTACGGAAGAATATGGAATATAAATGATATGGACGATTCTGATAAAGATAATAAGATTCTTGGAAAAGGAGTTACTGCTGGAACTATTGAATCTTTGGTAGCATATTATAATGGAAGCATCATCTATGATAAAGAATCCAAAAGCATGAAAGCTACATTTACCGTTAATACTTCTGATGAAAAGAAGAATCTATATAGCTGGGGTGTACCAGTGACTGAAGGTAATTATGAAATATGGTATGACGATGACTATACTATCAAAGAGAAATTGAAACTAGTAAGTAAGTATAATCTAAAAGGTACAGGGAGCTGGAGTTTAGGTCAAGAAAACAAAGAAATATGGAAATATTACATATCCTGGTTAAACGGCAATTATTTTAGGGATATATCTAATCATTGGGCAAAAAAAGACATATCTACTATCTATGAAAAAGATTGGATGTTAGGTACATCCACCACACTATTTTGTCCTGATAATAGTTTAACTAGGGCACAAGCGGCAGTTACTCTTATTAGAGCACTTGATATTGATTTAGATTCTACCTCCTCATATTTTGTTGATGTGCCAGATTCATACTGGGCAAAATCAGAAATAGAAACTGCTTATAAATATAACATAATAAATGGCAAAGATAAAAAAATCTTTGATGCAGACAGTACAATAACTAGAGAAGAACTGGCTAAAATGCTATACAATCTATTAGAAACAAATATTGATAAACAAAAGACAGATAACAACTTTAGGGATATAAGTCCGGATAGTTGGTCATATGAGGCTATAATAGCATTGAATTCTGCTGGTATATTAAAAGGATATGATGAGAATACATTCAGACCTAGAGATACTGTAACAAGGGCTCAAATGGCTTGTGTTCTTAATAGGATCTCAATTTATATAGAGTAATATTCTGGTAATAGTTATGTTAATATTTATGTTTGCTATTGATTTAATTCAAATAGTGGTATACAATATATTTTATTAATCACCCTTGGAGGTACCAAAATGTTACTTAATATTAAACATTTTCTAGATTTGAAATCCTTATCATGTGATGAGATTCACTATATACTCAACTCAGCACAAAAAATGAAATATACTATAGAATCCAATAAATTCACTACAACCCCTTTATTGAAAGGAAAAACAGTTGCAACATTATATTACGAAGAACAATCTCGTTCCAGGTTATCTTTTGAACTTGCAGCTCAAAATTTAAATGCTAAAGTTATTAATCTCACTACATCTAAGGAATTATATAGAGGTGAATCACTGAAGGATCTTGGCAGATCAGTAGACCAGATTGGAGCTGATTTCATTGTCATAAGACATCCTTTGTCTGGAGGACCACATTACCTTACTAAGTATGTAAATGCTTCTGTAATTAATGCAGGTGATGGCAGAAATGAAAATCCTAGCCAGTCATTAGTGGATTTGCTATCAATCTATGAGATCAAAAATAAATTTCATGGATTGAAGGTGGCCATAATAGGAGACATCATGCACAATCGAGTAGCAAGAAGTAACATATGGGGACTAACTAAACTTGGTGCAAAAGTAAGAATCGCTGGACCACCTACACTTATACCTAGTAACATTGGAGATAATGTAGAAGTTCACAATAATACTACAGAAGCAATAATTGATGCAGATGTAATCATGACCCTCAAAATTCAAAATGAAAGACAAGAAGATAATCTGTTACCATCAATAAATGAATATATGAGGTTATTTAAATTAGATGTCAATCGCTTGCAATATGCTAAGAAAGATGTAATTGTTATGCACCCAGGACCTATAAATAGAGGCATAGAAATCTCTTCAGAGGTTATAGATGGAGATAATTCTATAATAAATAGGCAGCAAATTAATGGAGTCGCTGTTAGAATGGCATTATTTCATGTATTATCTAAGTGCGGGGTGAATTTTAATGTATAACTTACTTATAAAAAATGGAAAAATTGTTACATCTGAAGGAACATTGTTGAATACAGATATATTAATAGATGGTGGTAAAATAAGTGAAGTGATGCCTAACATTAATATAGATGGTTATTACACTATAGATGCTACAGATAAGATTATTATTCCAGGACTTATTGATATGCATTGTGATATATGTGAGCCGGGCTATGAATATAGAGAAAGCCTTGTAACAGCTTCATTAAGTGCTGCGAGAGGCGGATTTACAAGTATAACTTGTAGTCCTAATACATTACCAAGTATAGATAATAAAACAGTAGTTGAATATATAAAAACAAAATCAGAAATTGATGCAGTTACACATTTATTTCCTTATGGAAGCTTGACAAAAGAATGTAGAGGGACAGAACTTACTGAATATGGTGAAATGCAGCTATCAGGTATAGTAGCATTATCAGATGGTGATGTTCCAATACAAGATAATAGCGTTGTAAAAAAAATATTTCGCTATGCAAGTATGTTTGATATGCCCATAATAATGCATTGTGAAGATACTAGTATTTCCAATAAAAGTGGTATCAATGAAGGCTATATGGCTACAAAGCTTGGATTAAAAGGTTTTCCTGTAGTAGCAGAGACAATTCATCTAGCAAGAAACATATTTTTGGCTAAAGAGTATGGTATTAACTTACACGTCACACATGTTTCATCAAAAGAGTCTGTTGAATTAATTAGACTCGCAAAAGATAAAGGGATTAGTATTACAGCGGAAACTTCTCCTAGATACTTTATATTGGATGAATCCAATGTAGATAACTATAATACCTTTGCTAAAATCAGTCCTCCTCTTAGAACTAAGGAAGATATTGAGGGTATAATTAGCGGATTGAAAGACGGTGCAATTGATGTAATCAGTTCTGATCATAAACCTAACACAATTGATTCAAAATTATTGGAATTTGATATTGCTTCCTTTGGCATGTCAACATTTGAAACAGCATTTAAACTATCATATACTTATTTGGTTCAAAACGGTATTTTGACATTACAAGAATTAGTTAATAAAATGTCATATAATCCTGCTAACGTATTGGGTATTAATAAAGGTAAAATCACTCCTGGATACGATGCTGATCTAGTTATGATTGATGTAAATAGCAAAGATGTGATTAATTCCAAAAAGTTTTTGTCAAAAGCAAAATACTCCGTATATGATGGATATGAAACTCACGTAGATATAACAAATACTATCATTCAAGGAAAACATTACAATTATAATGAAGATTAAGTAAAACTAGAAGCATTATATAATCATTAGTATCCAAGATTATATAATGCTTTTAATTTAACCTAGTAACAGATATCAAGTTTTTTATATAATATATTGGATTAATTACCTTATATTATTATCTTTAGACTCTTTATCATATTTTTCTTTCTTAATGTTGGTATCATTATCATATTTACCATTATTCTTTATAGTTCTTTCGATTTTTTCACCATTTTCTTGACCAGATGATCTCATAATAGCTACCTCCTAAATGTAATATTATCAAACATAAATAGTATAAAACAGTTTTGTTATTATTATACAGTTAAATTAATATTGTATATATTTAATTCTGAATATTAAAATATGATTAAAATACCAATACAATACTATTAATAATAGCGATTATTTACAATTGTTTTAATTAACAAAAACATAACAATTATTGTAGAAATAATCAATAAAATGTTATATACTAGTAATGTGGATGGCATGTCTGAATATTGAAAGAAATATCATAGATATATGAATATTTATACAGGTTATCTAACAAAAAACAGGGAGGTTTTTTTATGAAGAAAAAAGTATTAACATCATTATTGGCACTTGTATTTTGTCTAACTTTCGCTTTTAATGTACCCGAAGTATATGCAGAAGATGGTTGGGATACTTCAAGATATGGAGATCTTATGGACATCGGACCAAAACTTAGAGAATTCGAGAAAGATAATGAGTATAAGCAAAAAGTTGCTAATCAAATTAAAGAATTTGCAAGAACTGTGAATCTAGCAGAAACTCGCTTATTTGCCCTAGAAGCTGATGATCCTAATTTTACATTCAATGGTGGAACTAAGCATTTTCTATCATATGATGAACAAAATGGATATTATCTTAAAACTTATACATTAAGAAGTGTTGGAAATAATGTAGAAATATGGATAGCAGATAATTTAGATTACATCGATGATAGAGAAGCCCCTGTAATAACTCAAGCTCAAGCTGATCATATGAAAGATGTATTTGATGAAACTGTATATCCTGCAGATACTGATTTCTTTGGAATGCATGATTCACATACTGGAATAAATGCAACTCTTCCTGGACAAGTTGGCTTACCAGCTGATTATTATGTATCTCAAGATGGAGTTGAAAGAGTTATTCTTTTAGTTGATAACTTTAGAGATGTGAATTACTACGATCAAACATATCCTTTGATTATTGGTGGATTCTACTCACCTATGTATGAAGAATATACTGATAGAAATATAATCAATATATCAGCAAAAGATTGGGAACATAGATTAGATAGTAATTGGTTACCAACTACAGCTCATGAATTCCAACATTTAATTCATGATGATAATGATTCATCTGAAACAACTTGGTTAAATGAAGGTATGTCTGACTTTGCAGAATTCTTATGCTTTGAAATGCATCCAATGAGCCATGTAAATGCTTTCTTGGATTATCCTGAGAATTCATTGATAGAATGGGATGAGCATGTTGATGCTCCAACAGGACCAGAAACGTTAGCAGACTACGGTCAAGCTTATTTATTCGTTTTATATATGAACGATCATTTCGGACAGGATTTCATACAAGCATTAGCTAAAAATGAAACACATGGTATCGAAAGTACTAATGAAGTTCTTAATCAATTTAATACAGGTATAGATTTTGAAGAATTATTTAGAAGATTTACTATAGCTGCTGCGATAGATACCGACCTTTTTGGTGGTGATATTTATAATTTTGATAGTATAGATGTTAATGTTAATTTTGAATCAGCACTTGAGTATGATAAAGATGGAGTACCTGCTTGGGGAGCTGATTACAAAGTATTAGATAATTCTAAGAGAATACGTAATATCAAATTTGATGGTGTTGAATTCATGCCAAATCCTTGGAAAGCAATGGAAGACCCAAAAGAAAATAGAGGAACAGTACTTTGGGGTAACAATGGTGATAATATAGATAATCAATTAATCTTTAGAGCAGATTTATCTAATGCGGTTAATCCATTATTGAAATTTGACACATTTGTAGATGCTGAACCTTTATGGGATGCTTGTATGGTTCAAGTTTCAACAGATGAAGGACAGACTTGGACAAGTCTAGCTAATGATAATACTATTGATACAGATACATTCCCTTATAATTCACAAGCACCACAAATATATGAAAATCTTCCTGGATTCTCAAGACAAGATACAGCTTGGGGTAGTGAAGAATTTGATTTAACTCCATATGCTGGTCAAGAGATATTAGTTGCATTCCGTTATATGACAGATTCAGCTTCTAATGAATCAGGTTGGTTCATAGATAATGTTCAGATTGAAGAAATAGGTTATAACCATGATTGTAATTCTTTAGAAGGTTTTAATAGTATTGATGAAATATTAGATCTAAAAGTAGAATATTGTGTTACATTTATTAACAAGAAATCATTTGGTAATGAAGGTGATATATTCCACTTTGAATCATATAATATTCATAACCTTGATCCATTCAATATAACTGAGCAAGATTCTGTAAAATTAAATTGTTTCTTCCAACATGGTACAACTTACATGATAGTATGGTATGCTGCACCAATCGGTAAAAAAGGAGCAGTTGATTTCACATATGAAATTATTTACAGTAAATTATTTAATGGAATCAAAACAAGATAATGAATAATATTTTTTCATAAGTAAGTATTATTATCAAATGAAGCCTATCAACAAGCAATAGTGTTGGTAGGCTTCATACACGTTAATTATTAAATGATATTTATGATTTTTTATATAATACAAGGTATATATAGGACAATACTTAATATTTAAATATATGTTCATATATTGAACATATATTATAAGGGTTAAAAATAGCATAAATCCTCTATGAAATATATTTTAGAAATATATTTTAGCAACTAAAATATATTGACAAATTCCAATAACGGTGATAATGTTTTAGTTACTAAAATATATTATTTAGTAATTTGAAGGAGGAATGAATTTTGAAATTATTGATTGCATTTTTTTCGGCAACCGGCAACACTAAAAAAATAGCAACTGTAATCAAAAACAAACTAAAAGAACTTGATGTAAATGTTATTAGTTTAGATATTACTTCTTATTCAAGTAGACAAAGAGATTTAATAATCAGTGAATATGATGGTATCTTTTTTGGATTCCCTATTTATTCTATGAGAGCTCCCAGGATATGTAGAGAATGGTTACAAAGAATGGATGGTGAAGGTAAAAAGTGCTCTATATTCTTTACATATGGTGGATTCGGAAAGGATCCAGCACATTACTATATAAAACAATTATTAGATGAAAAGAATTTCAAGTTAGTTTCATCAGCTGAATTTGTAAGTGCTCATACTTTTAATTACAGTGGATGGCTTGCTGCAGAAAATCGTCCTAATAAATCAGATTATAACGTAGCAAAAGAATATACAGTTAAAACAATAAATAAATTTATCAATAATGAACCTTATATACCTATAGAATATACTAAACCACTATATAGTTCTGAGCAATTAGACCAAGCTGAAAAATATCGTTTTCATGTAATTACTAAACTTCCTGCAAGAGATTCTGATACCTGTTCAATGTGTGGATTATGTGAAAACATCTGTCCAACAAAAGCCATGGATGCCCAAAAAGGTATTGCTGATGTTAATTCTTGTATTGCATGCTTTAGATGTATAGCTAATTGTCCAGAACAAGTTTTACATACTAACGATATATCCCATACTTGGGAACAAAAGTTAGAATTCCATAAGACAACAAGAGATGGAATCAATAAAATGATAAGCAAAATATATATTTAAAATAAATTAGAGGTGACAAAATGCAAGATTACATTGAAATAATTGAGAGAATGTCCGCTGTACAATATAGAATAAATTATAATGACAGAAAACCAAAAAACTTTGGTACTGACCAGTTACTTTATCATTCAGAAATACATTTTATTGATGCTATAGGTGTTGGAGATATCAACGCTTCTACACTGTCAAAAAAGTTAGATATCACAAATGGAGCAGTAACACAAGTAGCAGAAAAATTGATTAAAAAGGGATTAATATTAAAATACAAGAGAGACTCAAACAAAAAAGAAGTTCTTTTCAAACTGACTGAAAAAGGTAAGACAGCTTATAAAAATCACGAATTATTTCATAAGGAACTTAATGATAAAGTAATAGAGTATCTAAAGGGGTTAAGCAAGGAACAGGTTGAGGGTATCTTGGGTCTTATTGGTATATGTGAAAAACATTTACCTAGAATTTCATAATTTTAAATAAAAATAGTTGTGACAGTCTTCTTAAGAATATAAATATAGTTTTTTAGAAAGTATATTTATTTAATGATACAATCCTTAATAATATTAAACTTGGAAAACCTGATGCTACTACTATAAAAAGTTCTGATCAAATTATTGTTCTGAATGATGGAAAGCTAGTTGAAAAAGGAACTTATGAATAAATCTATATAACAGGTTTTGATAAATAATAATTTTAAATGCATTGTATGCTTGACATACAATGCATTTAATTATATACTACTATAGTAATGTATGCTAGGATTACAAAAAGGAGTGGAAAAATGAATAACAAAAAATTAACGGCAAATACATATTACAAGATGGTTACTGACCATAGAGAGTCACAATTATTTTTTTCAGCATTAAAACTAGACATTTTTTCTTGTTTAGATAATAGAATTTCAATTGAAGAGATCGCTGACAAAACTAAGTATAATCCAAGAAATTTGAAATTATTACTGAATGCTCTAGTATCAATACATTTAATTGAAAAGCATCAGGATCAGTATGTCAATACAGAGGAGGGGAAATTCTATCTATCAAAATCAAGTGAATATTATATTGGAGATGCAATATTATTCAGAAATGAAATGATGTCATTAGATAATATTGAGAACAGGGTAAAATTTGGTCCAGATAAGATTATCGCCGACCATAATCAAGGACAGAAAGTCTATGATTTCACTAAATTAGCAAAGGTATGTATACCTGAAATTTATCTATGGAGAATAGAACCATTAATAAATCTTATGAATAAAATATATCAGGATACTGAACCTAGTAAGATATTAGATCTAGGTGGTGGCTCAGGAGCTATGGGAATAGAATTATGTAAAGCCTTCCCTAATGCAAAAGGTGTCATTTTTGAGGAACCTAAAGTTTCAGTAGTAGCAGAATATCTAGTTTCTAAGAATAATCTAAATTCAAGAATAACAGTACAAAAAGGAGATTTCATTAAGGATGACATAGGAAATGGTTATGATATAATAATTGCTTCAGGCATTATAGATTTTGCAAAAGACCATTTAAATAATTTTATTAAAAAGCTATATGATGCTCTTAATAAAAATGGTATAATATATTTAATTACCCATGGATTCAGCGAAGATTATCTAGAACCCTCTGAAACGATATTAGGATGGCTCTCAAGTCATTTGGATGGTCTGGACTTACTTTTGCCTGATAAGGTTATTCAAGATGCAATGATGGCTAGTGGGTTTAGATTATATAAACAAGATAAAAGTGGTAACCATAGCATAAAAGTTTACCAAAAATAAACATTATAAGAGCAAAAGGAGAAGTTAAATGAATGCCAAGAACAAAGTTTTAGAATCTTTTATTTCAATGACAGAAAAAGTAGCTAATGGTAGAACAAATGTTTTAGATTTTGGTAGTGAAAACATGAAATTTTATCGAGGCGAAATACATATGATTAAAATGATTGGAGATAATCCTGGCATTTATAGCTCAGAAATGGCTAGAAAATTTGGTATAACTAGAGCTGTTGTCTATAAAACAGTATTAAAATTAGAAAAAAGAGCATTGATAAAAAAAGTCAATGATGAAGAAGATAAGAAAAAAACTAAATTATATTTAACTAGAGAAGGTGAAAAAGCTTATAAATTTCACGAGCAATATCATAATGATTTTGATAAAGCTTTATTTGACTTCCTAGATAGTCTTAACAATGAAGAATTGCACTTGATTCAAAAATTTCTTAAATACTCAAATAATTTAATAGATAATCATTTTTAATAAATAGAGGAGGTTTTTTTATGAACTCATTGAGAATGAGAACCATTATTATAATATTAAGTTTGGTATTAATACACGTAACAGGCTGTTCAGCTAATAAAGTATCTACACCTGTCAATAAAGATAATATAGAAGCAGGGACAGAAGACAAAGGTGTTACTAGAGTTACTATAATTTCTCCACCTATATTTTCAATTTATCTTAGTGCATCGCCAAAAGATAGTAAAGTAGTAGGCATTAATTCAAGAGCATTCAGTACAGCTAATGAAAAAGTTTTAAATGAATTATATCCAGATTTTAAAAATATTAACACTTCTTTTATAAATAATGAATTTGTTGTTAATACAGAAGAACTATTAAAATTGTCACCTGATATCATTTTCTATTATGGTGATAACCAAAAGAATGAGTTAGACAAATTAGATGTAGAATCTGTTGATATGATGTTTAGCAAAAATAGAGACCCGGAAGTTATGACAATTGAATGGGAAAAACATTTAGAAAAGGCTTTCAATGTTACTAGTGAAAACACTATAGAAAAAGAGTGGAAAACATCCAATAATAAAGTCAATGAACTATTGAAAGATAACTCTACTAAGAAAAAAGGACTCTATATTTTTAGTTATATCAATGGAAAAATAACCGTAAGTGGGAATAACTCATACGGAGATAATTTCTTCAATAAAGCAGGAATAGTAAATGTAGCTAAGGATATAGAAGGATGTAAAGAAGTAAGTATGGAACAAATCTATGAATGGAATCCTGACATTGTTTTTATATTTTTAGGTATGCCTGCAGCATCTATTATCAATAATCAAGCAGCAAATCAAGATTGGTCATTGATTCAGGCACATAAAAACAAAGCTATTTTTGACATTCCACAAGCAGCGTATTCATGGGGAGCACCAAGTGCAGATTCTCCAATAATGCCTTTATGGCTTATTTCAAAAGCTTATCCTGATTCATTAAGTAAAGAGGATTTTATTACTTACTTAAAAGGATATTACAATAGAATATATGATATAGAATTAAAGGATGAATTAGTTGAAGATATATTGAAACCTAAAAAAGTAAAAGGAAAATAACACAATGATAATAAAAGAAAAAAGCAATACGGCATCTTTTAAGAATGTAGTTTTTATAGTAGTAATATTATTGATAATAGTGAGTGTTATATCTTTATTGATAGGTCGTTATGATGTATCTGCGATTGATATTTTTAAGATATTCAGTGCCAAAATTAATAACAGCAGTTTACCTGATGAATTACAAATTTCATCTTACATAATATGGGATATAAGAATACCGCGTATTATTCTAGCTGGAATAGTAGGTGCTTGTATTGCTATAGCAGGAACTTGTATGCAAGGATTATTACAAAACCCATTAGTTAGTCCTGACGTACTTGGTGTTTCATCCGGTGCTGGATTTGGTGCAGCACTTGGTATTATATTAACAGCAAACAATTTGATTACCATACAATTATTGTCTTTTCTATTTGGAATTGCCAGTATGTGTTTAGTATTTTTATTTTCCAAAAGCAGAAAAGATCATTCGATTCTATCAATTATATTAAGTGGAATCATAGTTTCTTCTGTATTTACATCGTTAATATCTATAACAAAATATGTTGCAGATACAGAGGAAAAATTGCCAGCTATTACTTTTTGGCTTATGGGTAGCTTTTCTAATGCTTCTTATGACCAAATTAAGATTATAATAATACCTGTTTTGATTGGGCTAATTGGTTTAACAATGCTTAGATGGAAGATTAACATATTATCTTTAGGTGATGATGAAGCATTTACTATGGGGATTAATCCTAAGAGACTGAGATGGATCATTATCATATTATGTACTGTAATGGTTTCTTCTACAGTGACAGTAGCAGGTATTATTGGATGGATAGGTTTAGTAATTCCTCATATATGTAGAAAGATAATTGGCTATAATCATGGTTATCTAATACCATTATCAGGTTTTGCTGGAGCAGTTTTTCTAATAATTGTTGATTGTTTAGCAAGGAATATTAGTTCCTCCGAGATTCCTATAGGTATATTGACCGCTTTAATAGGTGCTCCAATTTTTGCTTTTTTATTTATGTATAAGAGAGGTGAAATATAATGCTCTTAAAATTAAAGAATTGCTATTATTCTTATAAACCAAATGAACCAATACTTAAAAATATCAGTTTTTCCATTAAAGAAGGAGAGATTCTTGCAATCATGGGATGTAATGGAATAGGTAAGACTACTTTATTGAAATGTATTGCTGGAATTTTAAAATGGGATAAAGGAACTTGTATCTTCAATGGACAAAATACAATTAATGCTAATCGCATTAAAGACATTGGTTATGTACCTCAAGCAAGGAAGTTACCTTTTTCATATTTAGTAAAGGATCTAGTTGTATTTGGAAGAAATGGAACCCATAATTATTTTCAATCGCCCAAAAAAGAGGATTATGATATAGTAGACAGCATTCTAAATGAATTAGGAATCTATCACATAAGGAATTCATATTGTAATGAATTAAGCGGTGGACAACTACAAATGGTATTCATAGCCAAAGCCTTATCATCATTTCCAAAATTATTGATATTAGATGAACCAGAATCCCATTTGGATTTTTATAATCAATTCAAGGTATTACATACAATAAGTAAATTGGCAAAAAAGAAGGAGATAAGTACTATAATTAATTCTCATTATCCTAATAATGTTATGAAAATAGCAAATAAGTGCTTAGTATTAAGCAAGGATAAATACACCTGTGGAGATATCAGTAGCATAATGACAGAAAAAACAATGAAAGAATATTTTTATGTTAATTCTAAGCTTATCGATTTGCATTATAAAGATAAAAACGTACCATCTTTTGTATTTTTAGGAACTTAATGATAGGAGAAAGTTTATATGAGTGAAAACAGAAAAGTGTTATTGGAACTTAACATGGGCAAGTTATTCGTTGAACTTGCTGTACTAGGTATTATTGGAATACTAGCCGTAGGATTATTCAACAGTTTGTAAGTGTGGTAGGAGTTGGAGCAATAATTATGGCTAATAATGTTGTATTGATTAAGCAAGCTATAAGCTTGCTTAATAGAATAGATAGATTTTTTACTACAACTATTTTGCAAGCTTTATTAATATTAATACTAAAAATTATAATTTATAGCGAAAAGTCATCTTTATTGATTACCCATTAAAACATGGATTTGCTGCTGAAGTTCAGTAATTTCCATCATATGTTCATCACGTAATTGTGTAAGTAACTGCCTAATTTCTGGCTTATTTATACGTACCAGATATTCATTATAATGCATAAAATCTGTTATCTCCATTTCAAGAACATCTTGAAGTTTATCAATATTCTTCACAATAATCATCCTTCTTTTAGTTAGTTTTTCTAAATTAACTAATTCCCAATGTGTTCATTTTTTCAGTGATTAGTTTATATCTATTTCGAGAAGATTGTTCCATGGTTTGAATCATTTGTTGAAGTTGTGGTTCAGTAATATCATTCTTTAATTCAGAATATTTTTTAGCTAGAAGTTCTTCTCGAAACAATAAGTCTTTTAATGAATTATTTAGAATTTCTTGTTCTACTAACATGTATTTTATCCTCCTTTTCAATATGATGATCAATAATTATCGGTTATTTTTTAATGAATAATATATCATACCTAACTTGGAATAACCATCGTTGAATAATAGATTTTCCCATTGGAATTAATTGTTGCAAGATAGATATTGGATAAATCATCAATACCATATTTTTGAAATTCTTTAATTAGCCAATTTTCTGTTAGATCTAAAAGCATTAAGTTTTTATATAAAACTTCACCTCTATTAATGAGTATGGTAGGTAATGTAGATGGCTGCACTGGAATCTGAAAATCTTTTGCAGTAGGTACACTATAATGAGATTTTTTTACTATACTTAGATGCCCATTTAATTCTAATGTTACTTGTTCAAGTTCATTAAGATCATAACAGTGTATTAATCTTAGTTCCGATAATAATAATTCATTGTTAAAAAAAGTACGACGCATGTTTTTTTCGATAATTATTCCTTTATCCATCAATATGATGGGTTTCCCAGATAGAATTAGGGCTAGAAATCGACTTTTTACTCTTATAAAAGAGATTATAAAGTGCCAAAAATATAATGATGCAGTAGCCAAAATAGTAGTTGAAAATTCTATTTTGCCATCTAATAAAGGGGCAACAGCTAATGCACCTAGCATCCATAGGAAAACAAAATCAAAGGATGTAAATTGGCCAGCGGCTCTCTTCATAAGAAATCTGGTCATAAAGTAAATAAATACCATCGAAACAATAGTTCTTATAATAAAACCTAAAAGACTAAGATGCTCCGTAGGTTGAAAATATTGAATTAATTGGTTCATATTACATCACACTCACATGAATATTTCCTGAAGGTTCTAATGTAGCTACCATGACATTCTTAATGTTAAATCCTTTTTTTTCAATTTCATGTATTAACCAACTTTCGTCTAAATTCATAGCTTCTATATGTTGCCTAATAATATGTCCTTCATAAATCATAAGCAAGGATACACCTGTTGGCTGAGAAGACATTTTTAATTGGCCTCGCATTATCTGTAACGCATTCCCCTTTTTTATAACACTTATTTCACCCATGGGTTCAAGAACAACTTCAGAAACATTTGATAGGCTATTCGCTTCCTTTAATCTCAATTGACCTAACAAATCATCAATGGTTATATATGCTTTTTTTAAATTCTTTCTTAAGAGAATACCATTTTCCATTAAATGTATAGGTGAATTACCTACTAATTTAGGAAACTTATAATCAATCCAAGATAGAAATAGAGTTAACCCATAAGAAATAAGAATAATGACAATAGCTACAACTAATGATGATTTTGGATTCACCATACGTGAAGTGGCAACGTGAGCCATTCCAGCATGTGTTATAAAATTAAAAGCAGACACAATACCAACTTGGCGATGACCTAATATTCTTGTCATAGTAAATATTGTCAAATATAGAAGGGTTACTCTAAAAAATACTTCAAGCGTATTTAATGTTTTTCCGCCCTCCCAGAAAGTATTCCAATCCATCAATTTACATCCCCATTTCTTTTGAATGGGTAAATAAATTACCCCAAATAGTGTTAAAAGTATTATTAACTAACTAAAAAAATATGTTCTTACAGCTAAAATTTAGAAGTTTATTTATACTTTCTTATTTTATAAAAAATAACTGTACTACAAACAGTTATTTTTTATAAAAAGAAAACTTGACTGGTTATTTAATATTATACATACCATGGCTATTCATATAGTTAAAAAGATCCTGGCCATGTTGTTGTTCATCTTTTTGGATATGTTGGATTGCTTGTCTTACTATAGGATTAGCAGCTTCAAAAACAGCTGTATCATAAGTGCCAGACACATATTTTTCAGTTGCTAATAAATCACTACAAAGAACTTCATCACCTTGGTTACTCATTGCACCTTGGAAACCTTGGTTTTGATTATCAGCTGATTGAGGCTGCTGACCTTGTTGACTATGACTCATATCAGGTTCTTGGCCTTGAAGCATTTGATTAACCATATCATAGTGATGTTGTTCCTCTGATGCAAGCCTGTTAAATAGTTCTTTTAATTCACTGTCCTGAGCATGTTCAGCAAAGCTTTTATATTTTTTGACGCAAATATCTTCTTGTTTCTTTTGATCTTCCAAAAGCATTCTTTCTTTTTGAGTTAATTGTATTCCCATATTTTCACCTCCCTATGAGTAGTTTTAGCAATAAGTTGAAAAATATGCATTATATATAATTTGTGTAAGTTTATTACAAAACAATATGAATTTTAGAAAGTGATAGAAAATAAAAA
The DNA here is from genome assembly GCF_036985595.1 of Vallitalea maricola. Taxonomy (NCBI): domain Bacteria; kingdom Bacillati; phylum Bacillota; class Clostridia; order Lachnospirales; family Vallitaleaceae; genus Vallitalea; species Vallitalea maricola. Next base: position 32,485 of record NZ_BTPU01000084.1, read on the forward strand.
AAGGATATAAGAATATTATTAATGATTCTTGCTATAAGCATTATAATCAGTCATTTGCTTTAGAATCAAAGAGCTATTCCTTAGTGAACCAAATCTTTTTTTATTCCTCAAGGAAATCTTAATAAAGCATTAATCATATTTCTGCCATAATTGAATCTTATAATGTATCTATCACAGAAACCAAGGAGGAATTAAGATGAAAAGAAAGATAGTGATGGTATTAAGTATATTGATTGTACTCGTTTTGATAGGGTTCAGTGCGTATACATTTAATACAAAAAGTTTAGCAATGAGTACTAGAAGTTGGGATAACAATGATAGAAATGATATTTCAAGCTACGGTATGATGGGTGGTTATAATGATGACAGAAGTGATAATTATGGTTATGGCATGATGGGTGATTATAATAACAGTCGAGTGTGCGGAAATAGAAATGGTAATATACAGTCTAAGGACTATGATGTGAGTAAGCTTATGCCGATGGAAATTCTTGAAGATAATGTTAAAAAATATATATCTGACTATGATACTAACTTAAAAATTGAAGATATATTTGTTTATTCTAATACTGAGTACTATTTTTCAATAGTTGAAGAAGATACTGGGAAAGGGGCTATGGAATTATTAGTTGATCCTGTAACAGGATATGTTTTTCCTGAATATGGTCCTAACATGATGTGGAATACTAAATATGGTATGCATGGAAGTAATGGTTATGGCATGATGGGCATGATGGGAGGTTATGATTTCATCACGAATTTTGAAAATGATAAGAGAATTGATGAAAAAACAGCTTTAGAAAAAGCAACTAATTATTTAGCCAAAAATAGTGATTCTAATTTGACAGTTGAAAGTGGTGGTCATGAATTCTATGGCTATTATACATTCCATGTTATTAACGATGATGAAACTGTTGGAATGGTAAGTGTTAATTATTATACAGGTGAAGTTTGGTATCATAAATGGCATGGGAATTTAATTGAGGTTATATCAACTCATTATAAATAAATATTAATTCTTATAAGATTTTTAACTTTAACAAAATACATTTCATAATCTGCAGCAATTAATAGTTATTTTATATTATAAAAAATGAAAGGATGATTAAATATGATGTTAATAGGCTGGTTTGTAATTGGTTTAATTATCTATTACTTTTTCAAAGGAAAAGAATCAATATTTACAAATATTAGTAATGCAGAATCCAAATTAGTAGATAGATATGTAAATGGAGAGATAGACGATGAAACTTATCTAAAAATGAAAGAAACAATTAATAAATAGAGGAGGGTATTTATATGATGTTCAGTAGACGTTATTATAACGGTTATAATTGTTTTAGTAATTTTGGCAACCCTTGGGTAATGGGAATTACTCTAATTATTATACTTCTTGCAATATATTTAATTTATAAGTTATTTAGAACAAATCACAAGAAGTCCAATCAATCTTTAGAGCGACTCAACATGAAATATGTATCTGGTGAAATAAGTCAAGAAGAATATAATGAAAGAAGACGAGTTTTAGAAAAATAAAATTTATTATTAACTACAAAAATAGATCACAATGGTCTATTTTTGTAATGTTTAGTTATGTTATACTATCGGTTAAACTGACTAATCAAACTATAGAGGTGAGTTATATGGCATACAAGATTCTGATAATTGAAGATGAAAAAAAAATTAGAGATATAGTTGGAAAATACCTTATTAATGAGGACTATGAAGTTTTTTTGGCAAAGGATGGTTTTGAAGGACTTTCTATATTTCATGATTATCAACCTAACTTAATAATACTTGATGTAATGATGCCAGGTATTAGTGGTTTTGAGGTTCTAAAAGAAATTAGGCTAATATCTGAATTACCAGTAATTATGCTAACTGCTAAACAAGAGGAAGTGGATCGTCTTAAGGGTTTTAATTTAGGTGCCGATGACTATGTACCAAAACCATTTAGTCCAAGAGAGTTAGTTAAAAGAGTACAAGTTATATTAAAACGTTCATATCATAAATTAGAAGAAAAAGAGATTCTAGTAGTAGGTCCTCTACAACTAGATACAAAACAACACAAACTTGTTAAAAAGGGGAAGGAGATTGAAATTACTACAAAAGAATATTTGCTTCTTAATGTTTTCTTTAGTAATATAGGACGTTTATTAACTAGAGAGCAGCTGATTATGAAAGCATTTGGGTATGATTATGATGGCTTTGATAGAAATATTGATTCCTATATAAAAAAAATTAGACAGAAGATTGAAAATGATACACGCAACCCTCAATTTTTAAAGACTAAATACGGTGCAGGTTATGTCTTTGGAGGTGGTAAAATTGACCATTAGAAAGCAGTTCATCTGGATTATTATTTTAATGATTTTTTTTGCTATAATAATGAATTCTATAATATCAAGTAGTTATATTGATAATTACTTTAAAGGATATGTTACAGAGCAATACGATTCAAAAGTTGATAATATTAAAAATTATGCAATTAATATTCTAACTGAATCGTCTAACTCATACTCATTAAAAAAAGAACTAAATAATTATATTTCTGATCCAATTGTTCAAATCACTATCGTTAATCGTGATGGAGTCGTGGTATTAGTAACACGAGATGAAATGTTCTTTATGCATAATAATATGATGGGCAATAGTATGATGATGGGGAATAAAATTGAAACCGAAGAAGATTATTTTAATTTGAAAGCAGATAATGAAATAATTGGAATGCTTTTTATTACGAGAAGCAATTCTATACAGAATTCGGAAACTGTAAAACTATTTAAAAAATCACTAATTTTTTCGAATGCTATATCTGGTATCTTAGTACTAATTCTAGCAATATTTATTACTGCCTTCGTAAGTACTAAAATGACGAAAGATTTGAGAATGACAGCAATGTATGCAAAAAGAATAGAAGTAGATTCTGAAAATCGCATTAAGCATTCAAAAGTGCTTGAAATTAGAGATATACAAACTAGTCTAGAAAATTTATCTTCAAAACTGAAATTACAAAAGCAAGTTAGACAAGAAAAAGTGGATCAGTTATCACATGAAGTAAGAACCCCTATAACTATTCTCAAAACTCACTTTGAAGGTGCTTTAGACGGTATTGTCAAAATGAATGATGATGAACTAGAAAGCTGTTTAAATGAAATAAATAACTTATCTGGAATCTTAGCTAACATAAATGACGTTATAGAATATAGTGATGAAGATGTTCAAATTAAAAATGAAAGATTTGATTTAATTAATGAACTAAATAAAATCCTTAAAGGTTTTACATTACAATTTCAAAAAAAAGGCATTGCTTTACTGCTAAAAGGAATGGAAAATTTAGAGATAACAAATGATAAATCAATGTTATCGCAAACAATATATAATCTTTTAACTAATGCATATAAATTCACAAACCAAGGAGGACAAGTTGAAGTTTCTATTGAAATGAAATCACAAGACACAGTTATTATATCGGTGAGTGATACGGGTATTGGAATCAATTACAGAGATATTGAGAAAATCTTTGATGCATATTATAGAAGCGCTTCAACAACTTCTATTCAAGGAGAAGGTCTTGGATTATATATAGCTAAACGTAATATAAAAGCAATAGGAGGCAAGATTTATGTCAAATCTAGAGAAGAGGGTGGCACAAGTTTTATTATAGAAATACCTATATTATCCAATACAGATGAATAGGAAAAGGGTATACTAAATCTATTCTAACCTAACCCACATAAGAGACAATATAAAAGCGATTCATAATTTGGGTTTATTTGGTTTATTTATGGAAACTATTCTATAATTTAAAATAAAAGAACTAATCTAATTTTAGTATAAAAAATGTTATTTCTACTAATAATAATTTAGGTATAGGTATAAGTAAATATAATCTATTTTTGGAGGTAATTAAATGGGTATAGCAACTACAAACACAGATAAATATCAATTATGTATTGATGAATGTAACAAATGTACTCAAGCTTGTTATGAATGCTTTAAGGCATGTCTAAATGAATCTGATGTAGGTGCAAGAAAAAATTGTATTAGCATACTTGTAGAATGTGCGCAAATGTGTCAAATGTCAGCTGCACATATGTCAATGGATGCTCAATATGCAAAAGCTCACTGCAAATTATGTGCTACTATTTGCGATAAGTGTGCACAAGAATGCGAAATGTTTAAAGATGACCATTGTCAAAAATGTGCAAAAGAGTGCCGCAAATGTGCAGAAGAATGTAGAAAAATGGCTGAGTAGTTTCTTAACAATCAAAAAACATATTTGAAAACTTATTAATTAATAAGCTTGCTTAATAGGATAGAGTTTTTCTTACTTATTATGCAAGCTTTATTAATATAATAAATATCAATACTCAAGATACAGAGAAGTTTATTAAATAAAAGTGAAATAGCAAGACGCTAAAAAATATATAATATGTATGATAATATTTATGTTTTTAACTATGCGCAAAACACAACTTTAACGAAATGTTATAACAAAATCTATAGTATACGTGAAAATATTAACAATCCAATTAGTTATCAAACTATTCCCCAACGTAAATAATATATCTTTTTGTGATTGGAAAGTTGAGTTATATATTTAAGGGGCTTCGCTACATTTTTAGTGATTTGTCAAGATTTTATAAAATCTTACAGAAAAAAATAGAGCCTTATACTATCTCAAGTATAAAACTCTTCTTAAATTGCTTAACTAAATGACATTGATTACATATGGTGTTTTTTCCTCTTCCATAGTAAATCTATCTTTATATTTACGTATATTTTATTTTGTAGCTTTATAAAAAGTAACACCTTTATCATTATACAGTCCATCATCTTCTAATATGTTTTGGCGATTTTCAACTTTTTTGAAATCTAGTCTTTCAAAAATATTATTAATATCGTCTTCATCAAAATAGTGATTCCAAAAACGATATATTTTATAATTATTTTCTTCATCGATAATTATAATTTGATCTAATATTGCTTTATTTTCCTGAAAATGACTTGATTGTGATAAACATAAATATGGTTTATCCTGCCAGAATCCGCCTTGAGAAAATTCCCAATTTCTTTGAAACTTCAGATTATCAATTGTATATTTATTTAGAGTATCAAAGATAAAAATTCCACCTGGTTTTAATGCATTATAAACATTTTTAAAAAACACTTCTCTTTCTTCTATAGATAAGACTCCAAAATCACAGTAAATCATAATGATTAAATCGAATTTTTCTTTGAAATCTAAGTCTAAATAATCTTTACAAATATAATTCACATCTAAATTATCTTGCTTTGCTCTATTTTTTGCGTATTCTATTGAGTTCTCTGAAAAATCTACACCAGTAACCGTATATCCTTTTTTTGCAAGTTTTTCTGTATATAGTCCTGGACCACATCCTAAATCTAAAATCTCACCATCATTTTTACCTAGTTGTTTTAATATCCAGTATATTGTTTTATCAATACTTTCTTCTTTTCTGCTTGCAATATTAATATCTGGATTTATATGCATTTCAAGTAATTGTTTTGAAATATACTCATCTGTCCACAATATTTTAGACTTATTGAAGTTATATATGTGTAGTTGCAATAACATTAGTCTCAAAAAGGAAGGGGTTACGTATTAGATGCGTTACTTCACTTTACCGTTAAAGAGATAATTATAAAAATGAATTGGCGTCAAAAATACAAGAAAGTGAAACAGGTTTTTCCTTTTTGAAGCCAGCTGATGAATACGACTTTACACTCTATACAAATAAACTATTCTATCATAAATTATTAATATTAACCACTATTTAACCAATTTGTTTTATGTTATAATATACTAAGTTATGCTCTATTATAATATACATTAACTCCTATTAATATATATTATACTTATATTCAAAAATGTTTTATATTGCTAGATTATGATAATTAAATATATGCCAAATATATGCAGTTAATTATTATAACTAATCCAATATTAATATATTACAATTTATTAATGTGTGTTAAAACTATACTACGAATAAGAAAGGTTTATATATAATGAAATTACAACAACTACTTAGCCATACTAGAAAAGCTGTAGATACTTATAATATGATAGATGATGGAGATAAAATAGCGATAGGTGTTTCAGGAGGAAAAGATAGCTTAGCACTACTCTATGCTCTAAAAGGCTTACAGAGATTTTATCCAAAGAAATTTGAAGTTGAAGCAATTACTGTATCTCTTGGGTTTGATAATTTTGATTTAACCGGAGTCAAAAATCTATGTAAAGAATTAGATATAAATTATACAATTGTTGATACTGACATTGGTGAAATAATATTCAACGAAAGAAAGGAAAAAAATCCCTGTTCATTATGTGCTAAAATGCGTAAAGGTGCGTTAAATGAAATGGCAGATAAGTTAGGATGTAATAAAATTGCTCTAGGTCATCATAAAGAGGATATTGTTGAAACTATGATGATGTCATTGTTTTTTGAAGGTAGATTCTATACATTTTCTCCAGTAACATTCCTTGACAGGATGAAATTATACTCTATTAGACCTTTCATGTATGTTGCTGAAAAAGATTTAATAGGATTTAAAAATAAATATAATCTACCTGTTGTAAAGAGCCCTTGTCCTGCTGATGGAAATACTAAGCGTGAATATATGAAAAATCTTCTCTCCAATTTAGAAAAAGAGAACCCTGGTTTGGTACAAAGACTATATAGAGCTATTGAAAGCTCAGATATCAAAGGTTGGAAATTCTAACATTTATAATAGGGCATTAAAGAATGTAAGCAAATGAGGTGTATACTAATGATAAAAAATAATGATTACCATGAACAACAAAATATTAAAAACTCTGTTATATTAAGAGAAATTATGTACTCTCTACCCTCTTTTACATTTGAATTTTTTAGAGGCATAGAACAGACTACTTCGTCTAAAACTAGGATTGCTTACGCATATGATCTTAGACTATTTTTTGAATTTATACTTGAGTACCACAAGGATTTCAAAGATAAAGATATAGCCGCCATAGAACTAAAAGAACTCTCATATATAACACCAGATGATATCGAAATGTATCTAGAATACCTAAGTTATTATAAAAAGGAAGATAAAAAAGGTCATATTATTGAACATAAAAATACTGAAAGAGGTAAATCCAGAAAGCTTGCAAGCCTAAGATCTTTTTTTACATATTTTTATAAAAAGCAAAAAATAACTAACAACCCTGCTTTGCTGGTTGATCTACCTAAGATACATAATAAAAATATAATACGTTTAGAAATTGATGAAGTAGCTAGATTATTAGATGAAGTTGAATCTGGTGATAAGCTAACACAATCTCAAAAAAAATATCATAAACTAACAAAAGACAGAGATTTAGCATTGATGACGTTATTACTTGGAACTGGTATACGTGTTTCTGAATGCGTTGGTCTTAACATTTCTGATATTGATTTTAACGTTAATGGTATTAGGATTGTAAGAAAAGGTGGTAATGAAGTAATTATATATTTTGGAGATGAGGTTGAAAATGCATTAATGGTATATTTGGATAATAGAAAACATATTATACCTGTTTCAGGTCATGAAGAAGCACTATTTCTTTCATTACAACATAAAAGATTAAGTGTCAGATCTGTGCAAAATTTAGTAAAGAAATACTCTAAGCTTGTAACTAACTTGAAAAATATCTCCCCTCATAAGCTTAGAAGTACCTATGGAACCAATCTATATAGAGAAACTGGTGATATATACCTTGTTGCTGATGTTCTAGGTCATAAGGATGTAAATACAACAAAAAAGCATTATGCACAAATAGAAGATGCAAGACGAAGACAAGCAGCAAAAGTTATTAAATTAAGAAAAGATTAGTTCGTTTAATTAATAATAGGAATAATAATATAATCTCCATGAAGTATTATATCACTAGACAAGTTATTTATGTGTTTTAACTCTTTTATATACTCATTAGTGTTATAATACTTTTTATTCATATTTTCCCTTGAAATGGACCATAAAGTATCATTTTTCTCAATCTTGATAGACACATAAGTCTTGTTAGGTTTAATTTCTAACCCTTTAACATAATTTGATCCTAATAAAAAACCACAAACAATAAAAAGCGATACACACATACATATTACCAAGACATAAAATCTTTTGTTTCTATACATTTATCATCACCCCGAACATTTGTTTGCATTAATTATACCCGAACAAATGTTCTGTGTCAATAGAACAAGATAATATTTTTTAATTATCCGAACATTTGTTTGATATTATTAGGTTAATATGCTATAATTGTTAATAAATGTATGCAGTATTTTTAGTAATAAAGATTTTACTTGCATGTAATTACAATACATATAACTGGTAAATAATATTATAGGGGTGAATTATTATGAGTAATGACTTGAGCGAAAAGCAAATCAAGATACTTAATTTTATAAAAAGTGAAATTTTAAATAAAGGATATCCACCAGCCGTAAGAGAAATATGTGATGCTGTAGGCTTGAAATCAACGTCAACAGTACATGGTCATCTTGAGAGATTAGAGAAAAAAGGAATCATTAGGCGAGATCCAACCAAACCTAGAGCAATAGAAATTATTGATGAATCCTTTTCACCTACAAGAAGAGAATTGGTAAGTGTACCTATCGTTGGTAGAGTTGCAGCTGGAGAACCATTATTAGCAGTAGAAAATATAGAAGAATATTTTCCTATACCTGCTGAGTTTATACCTAATAAACAAACTTTTATGCTAAATGTTAATGGCAGCAGTATGATTGAAGCAGGAATTTATGATGGGGATTTAATTTTGGTACAACAACAAAATCAAGCTATAGATAGAGATATTGTCGTTGCTCTAATTGAGGATTCTGTGACTGTCAAAAGATTTTTTAGAGAATCTGGCCACATTAGATTGCAGCCTGAAAACAGTGCAATGAATCCAATAATTGTTGATAATGTTACAATTCTTGGTAAAGTAATAGGTCTTTTTCGAAGATTCTAAGAAAAAGTAGTTGCAAACTATCACTAGAAGGCCACTTTACAATTTATGTAAAGTGGCCTAATAAATGTTTTTAAAATACTAAAATTTTAGTTTTGGTTATACCTAATGCATAATATAAAAAAAATATATATTTTATATTACTTCTTTAATTTATAATTTTATAGTTTTCATTAATCAGTGCTTCTATAGCATTATCTATATTATTATCTTTAATAAGAATATAGTCTGTATCATAGGTAGAAAGAGCAAATATACTTATTTCTTTTTGAGCTAATACTGTACTAATTGTAGCAAGGATTCCAATTAGAGAAAAATCTAACGTACCTTCAATTTTTAACATTCTCCAATCTTTTTCGCACTTTATATTCTTGGGAATACTATTTTGAGAACATACAATTGATAATTCATCTAATGTTTTTGTTATAGAAAAAAAGTCACTCTTTTTTGCCCAGTTAGGAATTTCATCAGTTTTATCTAATCTACAAACTCCATACTTTTCTTTTAATAATTTCATTGTTAATATTTTTTGTGACATCTTCCCCCTCATCCTTTCTCAATTAACATTGCATAATCTAAAAAATATGTAAAAAATAAAAAAAACTGTGGGTCTTTTTTATTTTTTTATCATCCTATTGAACTAATAAAGTTATTCTTCGATTAAACTCTTAACATCTATTTTTTTTCCATCACTCCATATTCTTTCAAGATCATAGAATAATCTATCTTCTTTACTAAAGATATGGATAATAATATTACCATAATCTAATAATATCCAACTAGCTGAGTTATAACCTTCTACTTGTTTAGGTTCATAACCATTCTTAGATAAAACTTCATCTGTTCTATCAATAAGAGCTTTTATATGACTCTTATTATTACCATGAGCTATTATAAAATAATCTGCTATGACTGTTAAGTCTCTTATATCAAGCACTTGTATATCCTCTGCAAGTTTGTCATCTAAAGCCTTCAATGCAGTTTTTAATAAATCCATTGAATTGTCTGTATTCTTTTCCATATTTATCTCTCCTGTAGTATTCAAAATATTTTTATAGTACTCATAAGCTTCCATAGTAGTAGGTACTATATACTTTTTACTTGTTTTTAAATAATTGATTGTATCAGATAAAATCATAAATAATGCTTTATCCAGATTTTTCATAACTACTCTTCTTATTTCATCTAGATTAGGTGCTTTTGTTCTTCCAGGTTCTATGTAATCAGATACATAAATAATCTTTTCAAGATTGGACATATTGGATTTACCAGTAGTATGATAGGTAATTGCATTAAGAATGCCTTCATCATGAATTTCATATTCATATTTAGCCATTATAGAACCTATTTCAGCATGAATTAAGTCAAGATTCTTTTTCTGTTCTTCTGTTACTTCAATATTATATTTATCACATAACTCCAATTTCTTATCGTCAGATAAGTTTTTTGCACAATCATGTAACAAAGCCGCTATTTTAGCTTTTTCAATATCTACATTATACAGCTTAGCTAAAGAAACTGCTGTTTTTTCTACTCCCAATGTATGTTCATATCTATTTTCACTAAGCTGTTTTTGCAGGTGATTTCTAATTCCAGTAATATTATATTTATTTTGCATGTATTTATCCCTTCTTTACAATAAAAATGTTACAAGCAAACTATATATAGAGTTCATTATCATCAATATATTTTTCAACATCTTCAGGTAATAAATATTTAATTGATAGTTTATTTTTTACCCTTCTTCTTATCTCTGATGAAGAAATCTCAATATCTGGAATACGAATCAGATAAATTTTAGCATCATATTTGCTTTTTAACCTATGAATTTCCTGTTGTAGTTGTTCATCAGTATAAGTCGAACCTCTATTAGCAACAACAAAATTACAGGTCTCGAATAATCTTTTATAGTCCTTCCATTTTACTAGATCAAATAAAGAATCCCCACCTATTATAAAATAATAGGTGTTATGGGGGCATTTTTCATTTAATTCCTCAATAGTATCAACGGTATAAGTATTACCTTCTCTATCAATTTCTATAGTTGATACTTCAAATTTTTTATTAGTAATTATACCAAGCTTAGTCATATTTAACCTATGCTTTTTATCAGATGTTCCTTTGTTTGATTTTAGATAAGATATACCTGAAGGTATAAACATTATTTTTTTTAAACCCATTTCATCTAATACGTACTGAGCCAATATCAAATGACCGTAGTGTATGGGATCGAATGTTCCTCCCATAATACCGATTGATTCATTATTCATAAATAAACCCTTCTATCAGATTAGCTGTATTTAATAAAACACTAGGTAATCTTTTATATTATTATATATAGTCTTTTGTTTATGTTCAGTGAATATCTCTGAAACTTCATCCAAAGAACAGAATGGTTGATCTTCTCTAAAGCTTATTATATCATCAATAATTTCTTTTGGTATTCTAACATATTGATATTTACTATCTTTCCATACTCTTCCATAGATATTTTCTAATTCATATCTTGATGCAGTATTTAGATTAGTAAATAGGGAAAAGTCAGAAACGTAATCAGCATAATCAAAATTGATATTTTTACTGAATGTATATCTAATCCTATTTTTAAGATATTTTTCAGCTTCTTTTTCGTTCATATTAAATAATTCAACTGCATTATATCTATCAGTGATGTTAATATTAATATACTCAGGAATTTCAGAATCCACAGCATATATATAAAGTTTTAACTTATCATAATAAGCTGAAGTCATAATACTTTTAACTTCACTTTTGGCTGTATATGGTCTATTATCAACTATACTCTTGACAATATTGTCTCTTGTTTCTTCCTTTATATCAATAAAACCAAATAAAGATTCCAATTCATATTCTTTAGCAGTATTAATATTGGTAAGCAAGGAAAAATTGTCGCTATAGCGATTGATCTCGTATCTGCTTATATAACCTTTTTTCTCTAATTCACCTAAAGATTTAATAATATATTTTTGATTATTTCTTTCTTTTACTATTTGGTCAGCTCTATTTACTGAGAAAAAGCAAGTTCTTCTAATCTGCTTGATGGAAGCAGTATTAAGATTAACTACTTTAATTTCTTTTTCCACATAGTCATTAACTGGTTTCAAAGCTATGAATTCTTCTATCTTTGAATAGTTATGATACATACCAGGTATTCTTCTAACTTCATATAGGCTATTAATTAGGTTATACAATCTATATTCTACAATATTCTTTGCCATCTTATCGCCTAATTCAGTATCATTAAACAATGATTTTAACTCTTCAAATGATGCTGTACTGATATTACTGATAACAGACATCTTGTTTCTATTTTTATCAAACCATTCTTTTGTAAAGGCTGTGTTGCAAAACTTAATCTCCTCAACAGAATTGAATGGATTATATTTTCTATAATTAACAATAGAATATGCCATTGAACTAGTAGTATCCTCCAATACATCTACTAAATCTGTATAAGTAGCAGTATTGATGTTAACTCCTATAGTAGCGTTTTTGTTATTATAATTTTCCCAAATACCTTTTTTCTCTTCTTTTGCTTTTAGCATGGCTTTATCTAAATCACTATACTGCTCAGCTTGATTATATGAATCATTCAAATTAGCTAATCCCAGTTCCAATAATTCTTCACTTAGAGATTTACTTGATAGCAAATAAACATATTTATAACTCCAACCCTCTAACTTGTCAAATGTTGAATCCTTAGAATCTGGCAACAGCATAACTCGTTTACCTAATAAACGGTTATAAGTATATTCCATAGCTTCAGTAGAAGAATCAGTATCAATACCTATCATTTTAATAAGTTTAACAGTTTTGTTAGAATTACTATCTTCTTCAATTACTTTGATGGCCTCACCACTAATTACTTCCACAACTTTTGCAAGAGTTATGTCCATATCATTGAAGGTTATCGGTCTTGCTAAACTAGAAAAATTACTTAAATTAATTATTATTAACAACATCATTGTTATCGAAATAAATCTTAAATATTTTTTCATGTAAACCCCTCGTTTCTTTTAATCATTAGTATAAAATCAGCTGTACCATAATTGTTATGGCAATATAATCTTAGCGTTTTCCTTAGATTCTCTATATAGTATAATCTTTCTTCCAATCTGCTGTACTACACTTGATCTGGTTCTTTCTGCTAAAACATAACATATATCCTTTGGTGTGTATAAACAATTCTTCAGTACATTAATTTTAATTAACTCTCTAGCTTCTAATGCATCAGATATGGCTTCTGTTATTTCAGGAGTTACCCCTGACTTACCTACCTGGAATATTGGTTCTATATCATTGGCCAATCGTCTTAGATAGGCTCTTTGTTTACTTGTTATTCTTTCCATCATATTCTCCTTTTGTAATTTCTCTTCTACTTATAAAAATCGAATTCAAGGTAATACATCTTAACAGTATCCCCTTCTTCTATACCAAGGCGTTCTAATTCCTCGATTATACCATTTTCTCTTAAGAACTTTTGGAAGAAAGCAAACCCTTTTTCAGTTTCAAGATTAGTGTATCCTAGCATTTTTTCTATTTTAGGTCCTTCTACTAGGAAAGTATTATCTTCTAATACCTCTACAGTAAATGCATCTTCCTTAATTTCTTCACTATCAATGAAATACTCTTGTTCATAGACCAATGTTTCATCATCTAAACCTTTTAATAGATCATGAATATGGTATAATAACTCTTTCACTCCCTGACCTGTAACTGCAGAAATAGGGTAGACTTTAATTCCTTTATCTTCAAATTCATCTTTTAATTCCAATAAATATTTATCATCTTGCATTACATCAATTTTGTTGGCAGCTATTACCATTGGTCTTTTAACTAACTCTGGATTGAATGTTTCTAGTTCATAATTTATCTTATTAATATCTTCTACAGGATTTCTTCCTTCTGTTGAAGCTACATCCACTATATGAACAATGATTTTGGTACGTTCAATATGTTTTAAAAATTCATGACCTAGTCCAACACCTTCTGAAGCACCTTCAATAAGACCTGGAATATCTGCTATAACAAAACCTTTTCCATCACTTATATCGACAACTCCTAGATTTGGGTTTAGTGTTGTAAAATGATAATTAGCAATTTTAGGCCTAGCATTAGTTACTCTTGATAGAAAAGTTGATTTACCAACATTAGGAAAACCTACAAGACCAACATCAGCAATTGTTTTTAATTCTAAAACAACCCAAAGGTCCCTGCCTGATTTACCAGGTTGGGCATACTTAGGTATCTGCATGGTTGGAGTGGCATAATGCTGATTTCCTTTACCGCCACGACCACCTTTCAACAAAATTTCTTCCATACCAGGATGAGCCATATCAATAATTACTTTTCCTGTTTCAGCTTCTCTTATAATAGTACCAAGTGGTACATTTATTATTAGATCATCAGAATTCTTGCCGTGCATTCTATTACCTTTGCCAGGTTCTCCGTTACGGGCTTTGAAATGTTTTTTATGTCTAAAATCATATAGTGTATTTAGATCATTATCCACTTGAAAGATAATGTCTCCACCCTTACCACCGTCTCCTCCATCAGGTCCACCGTTAGGTACATATTTTTCTCTTCTGAAACTTACACAGCCGTTACCGCCATCACCTGATTTTATATATATCTTAGCTTGATCTACAAATATCATTTGCATCTATCCTTTCCCATTAGGAAAATTAATTGAGTCTTAATTATTAATCTTATTTTAGTTTAATACTTATTAATCTATGTGTATTATATTATAAAATTACTATAATTTAAAGTGATATTTAACTTTGTAGACTAAATTACCTTTAATTATAGTATTTATTAATTATACTGTCTATATACCTATTCTAAAAAACTTGTTATTATATATTTAATTCAAACATCTATTAAGCATTCTCAATAAGTTCAATATATTTTCCTTATAAAACCATAAAAAAAAGTTTCAAATGAAACCATTTGAAACTTTTCAGTAAACTTATTGAGCTTTTGGATATACAGAAACTTGCTTCTTGTCTCTGCCTTTTCTTTCAAACTTAACTACTCCATCAACTAATGCAAATAAAGTGTCATCGCCACCTCTACCTACATTTTCACCTGGATGAATTTTAGTTCCACGTTGTCTATATAAAATGTTTCCAGCTTTTACAGTTTGTCCATCAGCTTTTTTAGCGCCTAATCTCTTTGACTCAGAGTCTCTACCGTTCTTAGTAGAACCAACTCCTTTTTTATGAGCAAAGAATTGAAGGTTCATTCTTAACATGCTTACACCTCCTTGATATCAAGAGTTATATAATCACTACCGTATTCTTCTATCATTGATTCTATACCTAATATCATTGATTTCAGCAATAAATGAGATTCATCACTGACTTTATCCAATATTTTAAATGATATATATCCTATCTGTTCATCTGTAGAACAATCATATAAATCATCTGTAAAATTCTCAATTGAGTTAATAGCATTTATAGTCAATACTGACAGTGCAGCACATACTATATCTTTACCATATTCAGAATAACCTGCGTGACCACTTAATTCAAAACCGTTTATTATCTCGTTACTCGTAAATACATTAACAGTAATCATAATAATAATTACCCGTTAATCTTTTCGATTTTAACTTCAGTAAATGGTTGTCTATGACCTTGTTTTTTATGATAACCTTTTTTAGCTTTGTACTTGTAAACTATAACTTTTTTGTTTTTGCCTTCTGCTTCAACAGTTGCAGTTACAGTAGCATTGCTAACAGTTGGATTACCAACAGTTAAACCATTGTCATTAGATATCATTAAAACTTTGTCAAATGTTACAGTTTCGCCAGCAGCTACTCCTAATTTTTCGATTCTAATTGAATCACCTTCAGCAACTTTATATTGCTTTCCACCAGTTTCAATAATTGCGTACATTTTGGCACCTCCTTTTATCAAGACTCGCCGAATTCGGTGTTTCCTAAGAAATCTTATAACCTCTTCGTGCGGCTATACCACTCAAAAACTTTACCATAATTCACTACAAATGTCAAGGATTTTTACGGTTTTAAGCTTAAAACTGGAAAATTATATTATTTTAGGTCATAAATACATTTTTATGGTAAAATAAATTTTGGAGATATTATTAAAAATTAAGTAAAGGAGCGATTAGTATGAATATTAAGTATCTAGGTCATTCTGCTTTTTATATGGAAGCTGGGAATTACAGTGCCATTATTGACCCATTTATAACAGATAATCCACAATGTACAGCTACAGTTGATGACTTTAATAATCTTAATCATATATTTGTAACCCATGGTCATGGAGACCATTTAGGTGATGCTGTGGAACTAGCTATCAAGACTAAAGCAACTATCATTACCAATTTTGAATTAGGCAACTATTTATTATTTAACAACAATAATATATCTGTACATACTATGCATATTGGAGGAAGTGCAGTAATAGATGGTGTACCCATCAAAATGACTAATGCTCTTCATGGTTCCTGTGTTATCACAACTGACCAAGACATCATTTATGCAGGGAATCCATGTGGATTTTTAATTAACTACAATGGTATCAAAATCTATCATGCAGGTGACACAGGACTGACACTAGATATGAAACTGTTAGAAGATGAACATGTCAATGCAGCTTTGTTACCCATAGGGGGTAATTTTACAATGGATATACCTGATGCTTGTAAAGCAGTAGACTTCATAAAACCTGATTTGGCTATACCGATGCACTATAATACTTTTCCACCTATTAAGGCAGATCCATATAAATTTCAAGAATCAGCTTCTTGTAAAGTCAAAGTAATGGATATTAACCAAGTCATTAAAATATAGACCCAAGAATATCCATTGACTGAATATAAATAAGGCTGGTTTATAATCTGCATATCCAGTAAAAAAATTAGAACTCTGTTTAGTGATATCTAAACAGAGTTTATCTTATTTATTTACTAATTGTTGATACAGAGGTTTATTGGTTTTCTTTCTTGTCATCTCAACAAGACCTAATCCAGTCATTCCTACCACAAAAACTTTGTTTCTATCTTTTTTAACATATGAACTTAGTTCTCTCAAAAGCTGTTTATTATGCTCTTTGTTTTTCATGTCAATGAAATCTACAACAATTATACCTGATAAGTTTCTAAGTCTTATTTGATGGGCTATTTCTTTTGCAGCTTCAATATTGGTCTTGAATATAGTTTCTTCAAGATTCTTTTTACCAGTGAATTTGGCTGTATTTACATCAATAGAAACCAATGCTTCAGTAGGCTGAATAACGATACAACCTCCAGATTTTAACCAAACTCTTTCGCACAAAGCTTTTCTAATCTTATCATTCAATCCATATAGATTCATTAAAGAAAGATTTTCATCTTCATAGAATCTTATTTTATCCATCAGTTCTGGATTAGTTTTTTCAAAATAAGACCTAACTTCTTGATATAATTCTTTATCGTCAATAATATATTCGACTATATCAATATCGTACATATCTCTAACAAATTTCAGTACCGAGTTAATACCTTTATATATTTCAGTATAACATGTTCTATACTTAGCAGTATCTATGATAGAATTATATCTTGTAATTAGTTCTTCCACTTCATTTTCAATAAGCTCTTCTTGTATTTGATAGGCATTAGTTCTAATAATAAAACCATAAGATTCCGTAACGTGTTTTTCTAAAATATCCTTAAGACGTTTCCTTTCATTTCCTCCCTTTATCTTACCTGATAATCCAATGAAATTTTTCCCTTTAGTAAGCACCACATAACGACCTGTAAGAGATATATTTGGTGATACAACACATCCCTTACTACCATGTTCTTCTTTTATTATTTGAACCATTATCTCATCACCATTAGAGAGCTTATTAGATGCATTACTCTTGGTATAAAATATATCTGAACTGTTATCAAGGGACATATAAGCATTTTTGCTTCGTCCAATATTGATGAATGCTGCATTCATACCTTTTATTACATTGACGACTTTACCTATATATATTTTGCCAATAAGATCATTACTTTCTTCTTCATTTATACCAAGCTCTATTAATCTTCTATTTTCATCCAATAATGCACTGTATACAATATCTTTATCTTTTGCAACAACTAATTTATATGGCATTTTAACACTCCTATAATATCTTATCCAAGGGAAGAAACTTATTGTCACTGATATAATATATTTCCTGTCTGTGAATTTTGAAATCAAACTTATTGTATTCTATATCATTAACCTTACATAGATTATCCAACACGATTTCAGGTTTAACATTCATTCTACTACCAGTAGCGATTAGTAATAATACATCACCATCTTCTCCCAAAGCAATATTAAATATTCCTGGTTTTATATCAATTTCTTTTAGAACATTTTTTTTATTCTTTTTAGTAATAATTATATTATTCTTGGACATTAGGTTATTTATCATGTCCTCAGTAATAGTAATATTATTTACTGTAATTTTATATTTAGCAGCATCAATTAATGCCATAGCACTTTTAGCATTCTCAGGGAGTACAGTAATATCAAGAATTTTAATTCCCTCTGGTGCATGTAAATCAAGATTCTTAATTTGATAATTTATATCAATGTCTTCCTTAATCTTAACATCCAAGTATTCCGCCTCACTGGTTATACCTACAGAAAGCGGTGCTCCTATAGACATAATTGGATGTGGGTTAAACCCTTCTGAATATGCAATTGGAAATTCAGCTTTCTTGAATACTCTTTGAAAGTTTCTTATCAAATCCAAATGTCCAATAAATTTAATTGTACCTTCTTTTGAAAATTTTATTCTAATCAACATAGCAAATACCTCCACCAAAACTCTTAGCTCCACAATTCATACAAGAATCAATACAATTTTTACTAACGATTCCTTCTTTGGCACGTGAGTATTCTCTATATAAAAATTCTTTTGTAACTCCTGTATCTATAAAGTCCCAAGGTAAGATTTCTTCAAAATCTCTTTCTCTTGAAGAGTAAAATAACGGATCTATATCATTTTCTTCAAAAGCATTCTCCCAGTTCTCAAATCTGAAGAATTCTGACCAAGCATCGAATGTAGCACCATTTTTCCATGCGCTGTATATGACTTTTGATATTTTCCTATCACCTCTAGCCATTACACCTTCTAACATGCTAGTTTTTGCATCATGACAATTATATTTGATACTCTTTTTATTTATTTTCTTATTGAGAAATGTTTGCTTTTCCATAAAAGTATCATAAGTATCCTGTGCTGTCCATTGAAATGGTGTGAAAGCTTTTGGAACAAAAAATGATGTACTCACAACTATTTGTGGTTTTCTTTTTCTAACTTCTTTTGGCAATTTATAATACTCTTCTACTATATCTTGTCCAAGTTTTGCAATAGCTTCTATATCTTCATAATTTTCAGTTGGAAGTCCAAGCATAAAATATAGCTTAACTCTTGTCCAACCACCTTTAAATGCCTGTGAAGAACCTGACAATATATCTTCTTCTGTGATACCTTTGTTTATTACATCTCTTAATCTTTGTGAGCCTGCTTCAGGAGCAAAGGTAATACTGCTTTTTCTTAACTCTTGTACTTTGCTCATAATATCTAATGAGAATTTATCAATTCTAAGTGATGGCAAAGATAGATTGACATGCTTATCATTACCAAATTCATCTATCAAATAATTAGTTAATTCTTCTAAACCTGTATAATCACTTGAACTTAATGAAATAAGTGATATTTCATCATGTCCTGTATTTTTAATTAATTCAGTAGCTTGTTTCTTAAGAACATTTACATCTTTTTCTCTTAGAGGACGATATATCATACCTGCTTGACAGAACCTGCATCCTCTAGCACATCCTCTAAATAATTCTAAGACTACTCTATCATGAACCGTCTGAATAAGTGGAACTAAAGGTTTGCTTGGATAAGGTGCATTAGTTAAATCCATCACTATTTGCTTTTTAATCTTAACCTTAGCATTTTTATGATTAGGTTTAAATTCTTTGATTTCACCATTTTCTTTGTAAGTGACTTCATAGAATTTTGGAACATATACCCCTTCTATATCTAACAGCTTAATCAAGAATTCTTCTTTAGTACCTCCATTGTTCTTATGAATCTTATATAGATCAAGGATTTCTGGTAATGTAGTCTCTGCCTCTCCAATATAGAAAAAGTCTATAAAATCTGCTATAGGTTCAGGGTTATAAGTACATGGACCACCAGCACATACAATAGGGTCATCTTCTGATCTATCCTTACTGTACACTGCCATACCTGACAAATCTATGGTATTTAATATGTTAGTATAACTCATTTCATATTGAACTGTGAATCCTAGAAAATCAAAAGCTTTTATATCATCTTGTGATTCCAAACTGAAAAGATCAATATTTTTTTCTCTCATTATTTTTTCAAGGTCATCCCAAGGAGAAAATACACGTTCACAAAAAGTATCTTCCCTTTTATTAAGGAAATCATAAAGTATAGATAATCCAACATGGGACATACCTATTTCATAGACATCAGGAAAACATAAAGCAAATCTAATATCTATATCATTAATATCTTTACCTACAACATTAATTTCATTACCTAAATATCTTGCAGGTTTTTCCACACTAAGTAAAATATCATCTGTAAGTTTTAACTTTTTATCCATTTTATTGGTTAACTCCTTTAATCTATGAGTATTATATTAGTTTATTTAACTTATATAATAATATAATAAAACCCGAAATATAACAACTATAATTTAAATATAAAAGGACTGCTTAAGAATACATCTATGATTAATAGCTATTATAAATGTATTTTAAGGCAGCCCCACTATATATTTATTTTCACTTATAATATTAATTCAAAAAATCTTTGACCGCAGTTTCATCACCGATTTTTAACACTTTATTTGATAACTCAGCAAAGTCTTCATTATAATATAATACTTCATAAATACTGTTTACATCAAATTCACCGATTTTTATTTCATATTTTTTTAGATAAAGTGTTGATAATAGTATTACGAAAGATATAAAAATCTTTATAGCTAGTTTACTTGAATAGGTGTCTTCTTTTTTTCGATTTCTTGAATTATATCTGTTGTTCCTTCTTCTGACATTCTTTTTTTTCATTTATATCTCATTCCCTTCACATATCAACCAAATTAACTAATCATCTTAAAATCCGTTTAATAATCAATTTTTATCTTATAGTGTTCAAGCCAATAGTTAAGTTGAATCAGGTAAGCAATGAACTGTGGTTCTTTCATCAATTGTCCAAACCATGGTGTTATAAATGTTTCTCCATCATTATTAATTAGATTATATACATTTTTAGTATCAATTAGATTATGAATAGGACTATTTTTATCATCTAATATATTTTTTAGTAATGATTTTACTGAATTACTATATTCAGGATTATAAGTTTTAGGATAAGGTGATTTCTTCCTGTAGGTTACATCTTCTGGCAAATATGAGCTAAGAACTTTTCTTAGTAAACCTTTTTCTATATTATTATGGTTCTTAATTCGCCAAGGTATGTTCCAAGTATATTCTACGATTCTATGATCAGCATATGGTACTCTGACTTCTAGGCTTTTATACATACTCATCCTGTCCTTACGTGTTAATAATGTTAGCATAAACCATTTCAGATTAATATATGTAAGTTTCTTGATTCTTTTCTCATGCTCTGTTTCATTATCTAAAAAATCAATATCTTTGATAGTGTCCATATACTTAGTATTGGCAAATTCCTCTAATTTTAACTTGTTTAATTCTTTTGATAGGAAGGATTTTCTTTCATTTATGTATCTGTTCCATGGGAAACCATCATAATATACATCTTCCTGTTTCCTGAACCAAGGATATCCCCCAAATATCTCATCAGCACATTCTCCAGATAATGCCACTGTATGATTACTTTTTACCTTCTCACAGAATAACATAAGTGAAGAATCAATATCAGCCATACCAGGTAGATCATATGCTATTACAGCATCTTGTAGCGCTTTCACCAGCGTCTTGTTATTTATAGTGATTTTTTTATGTTGGGAGCCAATGTATCCATTGACACGCTTTACCCAGATATTATCATTACTTGGTTGAAAATCAGAGGCTACAAAATATTTGTCGTTGTCTTCATAATCTATAGAATACGTAGTGAGCCTTTTAGATTGATTCTTAAAATACTCAGAGGCTATAGATGAAATACCACTAGAATCAAGTCCTCCAGATAAAAATGTACATATAGGTACATCTGAAATAAGTTGTTTCTTTATTGAATCTTCAACTAAATATGCTGTATGTTCAAAAGTATCTTCATCATTTTCTGTATGATAACTAGTTATTGGCTTCCAATATATATGCTTATATAGATTCTTTGAAGTTAAAATAATAAATTCGCTAGGTTTCAATTCATAAATATTTTTAAACACACCACTGCCAAGTACTCTACTTGGTCCAAGACTAAACAGCTCTAATAGCCCATTTTCATCAATTACAGGTTCTAATCCAGGAAATTCTAATAATGCTTTTATTTCAGAGCCAAATATGAATGATCCATTGATATAAGCATAGAATAAAGGTTTTACACCTAACCTGTCTCTTGCTAGGAACAGGGATTTTGACTTTTCTTCCCATATACCAAAAGCAAATATTCCATTAAGGTATGTAGTACAATCTTCACCCCATTCTATATAGGAAACTAAAACCACTTCAGTGTCACAATTAGATTCGAACTTATATCCTTTTTGAGATAGTTTTTCTCTTAATTCTTTTGTATTATATATCTCTCCATTATAAATAATAGTATATTCATGTTCTCCTATTTTTTTAGTCATTGGCTGTTTACCACCATCAGGATCAATAACCACTAATCTTCTATGACCTAACAAGACATTGGTTTTATAATAGAAACCATATTCATCTGGCCCTCTATGAACCAATTGGTTTGTCATGTTATGAATAACGCTTCTTTTCTCACTAATATTCTTATTATAATTAACCCATCCAGCAATTCCACACATCTAATCATCTCCTTTTACCACAATACTTATCTAGATTCAATAATAAAACTATAATAAAATATTATTTTTATCTTCTTAATAACTTGTTTGACTTTCCTTATCTATATATATGCAAAAGTACAGCTTTTATGAGTTATAGTGTATTCTAAAAATACTTGAATCATGACATAACTTATGATAGGATTATAAATATTGAAAAAAGAAACATTAGGAGGTTCGTAATGAGCGCATACGATGTGTTAATGGAAAGAGGGTTTATTGAACAAACAACCCATGAAAAAGAAATAAAAGAATTGTTAGAGAATGAGAAAGTCACATTTTATATAGGATTCGATCCAACTGCTGATAGTTTAACTGTAGGTCACTTTTTACCAGTAATGGCAATGGCTCATATGCAAAGAGCTGGACATAGACCAATTATTCTAATTGGCGGTGGAACAACAATGGTTGGTGACCCAACTGGTAAATCTGATATGCGTAAAATGATGACTAAGGAACAAATCAATAGCAATGCAGAAAGATTCAAAGAACAATTATCCAAGTTCATCGATTTTGAAGATGATAAAGCAATCATGGTTAATAATGCTGATTGGCTTCTTGATCTTAACTATGTTGATTTCTTACGTGAAATCGGGGTTAATTTTTCAGTTAATAGAATGTTAACTGCTGAATGTTATAAATCCAGAATGGAAAAAGGACTAACTTTCTTGGAATTCAATTATATGTTAATGCAGTCTTATGACTTTTTGGCACTTAATAGAAAATATAACTGTTCACTTCAATTAGGCGGTAACGATCAATGGTCTAATATTCTAGGTGGTGTTGAGTTAATAAGACGTAAAGAGCAAAAACCTGCATTTGGAATGACTTTCAAACTTCTTACTACAAGTGAAGGTAAAAAAATGGGTAAAACTGAAAAAGGTGCAGTATGGTTGGATAAAGCAAAAACAACACCTTATGAGTTCTATCAATATTGGAGAAATGTAGAAGATGCAAAAGTTCAAGAATGTCTTAGCCTTCTTACATTTTTACCTATGGATGAAGTTAGACGTCTAGGTGCATTAAAAGACGCAGAAATAAATAAAGCCAAAGAAGTTCTTGCTTTTGAGATCACTAAAATAGTTCATGGCGAAGAAATTGCAAAACAAGCTATGGAAGCAGCAAAATCATTATTTACTGGCGGTGCCAAGAGCGGTTCCATCCCTACTACTGAAGTCATGAAAGATGAATTTCAAGGTGAAGGAATGGATATTATATCAGCCCTTATAAAAGCTAAACTTGTACCTACTCGTTCTGAAGGACGTCGTATGGTTCAACAAGGTGGCGTTAGGGTGAATGATATTAAAGTTGATGGTATAGATAGAATGATTACAGTGGAAGATTTCAAAGAAGATGGAACCTTATTAATTAAAAAAGGTAAAAAAGGTTTCCACCAATTTAAAATCTAATACTCTACTAAAAGTTCAAGTAATTGTTTACACAAAATTCTTGACACTAACTTAATAATATAGTAGATTTATTATATAGACCTTAATATTTAGAATTATAAATAATTATGATATATATTTATAGTTACAGATAAAAAATTATATCTAAGCGTGTTACTATGATTTATAGGCATTAGCTTTATATATTATGTACCCATGTTGTACATATATGTAATGCTAATGCTTTATTTATACAAAAAATCAAAAATTGTTTTACTACCAAAATGATACTCCACTTTTATTCTTATGATCATTTTGTAAAACAGTTTTTGTATATAAAATCATATGGAGGTATTATAATATGAGATTTTCCAAAAAAATTTCCAGACGTTATACCTACTTATTATTAATTCTATTACTAGTTTTTTCTCTATTTAATTCACTACCAACATCAGCGAACAATACCACTCCTCAACCTAATGTAATTCCTGCACTACGAGAATGGATTGGAAGTACAGGTCTATTTACCCTTATTCCACAATCACGTATATGTATTGATCCAAATTATGAAACTGAATTATTAACTAGAATGACCTCATTTAAAGATGAAATAAAGCTTATCAATAATGATTTGGATTTATCTATACTAACTACTAATAATCCAACTGATTCAGACATATATATCACTCTAGATTGTCAAGACACTAATATTGGTACAGAAGGTTATCTTATGGATATAGACAATATATTGACCATAAAAGCTAATACAGCTGATGGTGCCTTCTACGGAACACGGTCTCTTCTTCAAATACTAGTGGCAGATAATACAAAAGATTCTATTCCTAAAGGCAATATTAAGGATTACCCTATGTATGAAGAACGTGCTTTTATGATTGATGTATCCAGAAAATATTTTACTATGGATTTCCTAAGAGACTATGTAAAACTAATGTCATGGTTTAAGATGAATGACTTTCATATTCACTGGACAGATGACTGGTATGATGGCTATTGGGCTTTTAGAATCGAAAGTACAACTTATCCTAATATAACAGCAACAGATGGCAGTTATACAAAGCAGGAAGTAATCGCTCTTCAGGATTTAGGAGATAATTATGGTGTAACCATAACTCCTGAATTTGACTCACCATCCCATGCTAGACCCTATACTAAGATTCGCCCTGACCTAATTAATACAGCAAAAGGTGATCGGTATCTTGATCTTTATAATCCAGATACATATACCTTTATGCAATCCATATATGATGAATATATCCCTTTATTTAGAGCACCAGATTTCCATATTGGATGTGATGAATATGATGGCGGCGGTGAAAAATATCGTCAGTATTATAATACTATGGCTGATTATGTTCAGAATCTAGGTAAAAATGTACGCGTATGGACTGGATGGCATCACGAAAGTGGAACCACTGTACCCGACTCTGATATCATTATTGATGTTTGGGAAGGTGGTTTTGATGTAAATAATTATGTGAACAGAGGTAATCAATTAATTAATTCTTCTGGCGACTATCTATATATCGTACCTGATACCAGCTGGTTACCTGATTTACCAGTCCTCTATGAGCAATGGGAGCCTCATGTTTTTAATAGAGCAAAAACTAATAAATTAACCCCTAACCATGAAAAACTTCTAGGTGCAAAACTTCATATTTGGTTAGATGGTAAGAGAAATATTGTGTCCCAGCAAGATTGTGACAAATTGATTCAACCTCCATTAAAGATTTTATCAGAAAAACTGTGGGGTGGTAAAAATTCTAATACTTATGAGGAGTTTGTAAATAGAACCCTCGAAGTTGGTAATGCCCCAGGTATCAACCTTACTCCTACTGAGCAGTTACCTCCTATTGACCCTAATAATCTAGCTTATAACAAACCTGTTACTGCTTCTTCAACAGAAGATGGTACATTTTTTACTCCTGAAAAAGCAGTAGATCGCTTTACTACTTCTCGTTGGTCTAGTAATTATCATGATGACGAATTCATATATGTAGATTTACTCAATACTTATAATATCAATAAAGTTAAATTGCACTGGGAAGCTGCATTTGGAAAGAAATATAAAATACAGGTATCTACTGATGCGATAAACTGGATAGATGTCTATAGTGAAATTGATTCTGATGGAAATGAAGATGTTATTAATTTCTCAGGAGTAGATGCACGTTATGTCAAGATGCAAGGCATAGAACGAGCAACTAATTGGGGTTATTCAATATGGGAATTTGAAGTTTATAATTAAAGTTATCTCTTATGTATTGAATTCATTTAGTCAAAACTA
>NZ_BTPU01000085.1:0-12210 GCF_036985595.1 Vallitalea maricola
TGACCTATACAATAAACTATTTTCAAAATAATGTAGCATCACTGAATAGTATTATTCATTAACGCAATAACCTTTGTAACAACCAGTGTAGATTTTATAGGCTAAAGTCACATTTCTTAACTGGCTTAAAAGTGGTAAATATAGAGAAAATCATATATAGTGATAAGAACGATTTTTACAGCTTGTTGTCATTCCTTTAAAACAGATAAGGACAACAAATGTAACGAGAGTAATTATCACTATATATGATTTCAATATACGACCGTTGTCTGTTTTTTCTTAAATACTTTGTCGACAGTCTAGGAGCTTCATACAGCTCCTATTTTTATATTATATAATTATTTCATTTATTCTATTTCATACAGATTACCAAATCTGTAACCTTGCTCTTTTAAAGTTTTAATGATATCATCAAGTGCTTCCGTATTAGATGATGATACAGCATGTAATAATGAAATCATACCTGGATGAGCATTATTAATTACGTGATTGTAAGCATATTCTTTACCCTTTTGGTTATTTGTATCCCAATCGGCATAAGCCATACTCCAAAAAATTGTCTTATATCCTAACTCCCTAGTTAAGTATATAGATCTTTCACTATATGCTCCTTCTGGTGGTCTGAAGAAAGTATCCATCTTGTATCCAGTCATTTCTTCAAAATATCTTGCTGTTTCTTCTATCTCATACTTAATTTCATCATCTGTCAATTCATACATTCTTTTATGATGCACAGTATGATTTCCAACTATATGACCTTCATCTTTCATTCTTTTTGCCAGTTCTGCATTATTCTCAATGAAAGGCTTTGTAACAAAAAAAGTTGCTTTTACGTCATTAGCCTTTAGTGTATCGAGTATGGTAGGTGTATAACCATTTTCATAACCTTCATCAAATGTCAGGTAGATAACTTTTTCATCTGTATTTACAATATAGTAACCGCCATATTGTTCAATATCGAACTTGTTATATCCAATTACCTTTTCATGTTCTTTATTTCTTTTGAAACTCCAACTATATCCTTTATTTGATAAAGTAGACGCATCAACATTCATATCAAAGTTATCTTCAGTACCACTTCCTTGAGGTGTTTCCTGATTTTTTTCTTTGATATCTTCTTGGTCAGAAGAATTTTCTTCATCTATGTCTTTTTCTTCATCTGCCACCTTTGGTTCTTCTGTCTCTGACTTTTCTTCTGGTTCTGGTTTTACTTCTTTTTCTGGGTGAATTTCGGATTCAGTATTAGTTTCATCTAATTCATTATCAGCTTTTCCCTTATTATCATTTTCTTCCTTAGCAATAGTATTGTTCTGAGTATCATCTTTAGCAGTAGTATCTGGTTTAACAGCACCTTTTCCTACTGTAAGACCTAAGTATACTGCTCCTATAACCAAAACAAATATAGCTAGTGCTTTTAATGTTTTTGTGTCTTTTTTCTTCTTCTTTGCCATTATTATTCTCCCTTCAACGTTACCATATTCACCCTATTATAAAGCAAGACAAGAAATTCTAATTAGATTATGATTATACCTAATTAGAAATTTCTTGCCTATATTATACTCTTTTTTATGACATAAATCTAGATAATTATTTCCTATATTCATCTATATTTCATCATATTATTTTACTATTTATTGTTTAATTTGTTTTCTATATCTGTTATATCTATTTTCAATCAATATCTCTTCATCTAGCCCTTTTAATAATTCTAGCTCTTTGATGAAACTATCTTTTAGCTCTACACTTATTTGGTGAAAACTGTTATGTGCTCCTCCATCAGGTTCTTCAATAATCTTCTCAATGATACCCAATTCCAATAGATCTTCAGCAGTTATTTTCATTACTTCAGCTGCTTCTTTGGCTCTTTTACTGTCTTTCCATAGAATACTAGCAAATCCCTCTGGTGACAGTATTGAATATATGGAGTTCTCCAACATCCAAACCCTGTCTGATACTGCTAAAGCTAGAGCTCCACCACTACTTCCTTCACCTATTACAACTGATATGATAGGAACTTTCAGTCTAGCCATTTCAAATAGATTCCTTGCAATAGCTTCACCCTGACCTCTTTCTTCTGCTCCTAATCCGCAATACGCTCCAGGCGTATCTACAAAACATATTATTGGTCTATTGAACTTTTCTGCTTGTTTCATTAGCCTAAGTGCTTTTCTATATCCTTCTGGATGGGGCATCCCGAAATTTCTATCTATATTTTCTTTTGTTGAACGTCCTTTTTGCTGGCCGATAACCGTTACTGGTATTCCTTCAAGCAAACCTATTCCGCCTATTATAGCTTTATCATCACTATATAATCTATCTCCATGAAGTTCTATAAAATCATCAAAAATAAGCCTGATATAATCTTCTGATGTAGGTCTTTCTGCCATTCTAGCTATACTAACTTTTTCCCATGGGTTCATATAATAAACACCTCTTCAAATATAATTTTAATTAATAACTACCAAAATTTTAAAACTTTCTCATATGAATTAGCTAGAATAAACGTTAGTTCTGATGAAACTCTAGCAATTTGAATAATGTATTTTTCATGTCTTTTCTTTCTACAATCATATCTATATATCCATGCTCTAGTAAGAATTCAGCTTTTTGAAATCCTTCTGGTAGTTTTTGATTTATAGTCTGTTCTATTACCCTTGCCCCAGCAAATCCTATCAATGTTCCAGGTTCAGCTA
The DNA here is from genome assembly GCF_036985595.1 of Vallitalea maricola. Lineage (NCBI taxonomy): Bacteria > Bacillati > Bacillota > Clostridia > Lachnospirales > Vallitaleaceae > Vallitalea > Vallitalea maricola. The sequence goes on from NZ_BTPU01000085.1 coordinate 2,694, forward strand.
GAATTATATCTCCAAGCATAGCAAAACTAGCTGTAACTCCACCAGTAGTTGGGTCTGTAAGTACAGTTATATATAATAGTCCCGCTTCACTATGTTTAGCTAATGCTGAAGATGTCTTAGCCATCTGCATAAGGGATACTATTCCTTCCTGCATCCTAGCTCCACCAGAAGCTGTAAATATAATAATCGGTAATTTCTTATTCGTAGCATGTTCAATGGCTCTGGTTACTTTCTCACCTACAGCTTCTCCCATACTTCCCATCATAAACCTGCTGTCCATAACTGCTATAACAACTTTTATTCCATTTATTTTACCTTCTCCTGTTACAACTGCTTCTTTTATACCTGTTTTCTTTTGTAATGAAGATATCTTCTCTAGATAATCAGGAAAATCCAGAACATTTTTGGTTTCCATATTAGTGTTAAGTTCTTTGAAAGAACCAGAATCGATAATCTGTGATATCCTTGATTCACTATCCATTCTGAAATGTTTATGACATTTGATACATATTTGATCTTTTGCTTCAAAGTCATCTCTGTAAATTATCTCTCCACAATTATTACATTTAATCCATTTACCAGTAGGTACTGATGGATCACTCATATCGTTATACTTTTCTTTTCCGTTTACAGCTGTCTTTATAGGTAATTTAATGTATTTTTTCTTTTTAAATAATTCTTTCATACATATACCCCTTTAATGGTTTATTTGGTTGTACTATCATTGTCTTTTATATACTAATAAATAGTAAAAGGTAATATTGAACCTAGGGAAATGGCAAACTTACTTTTATAAATAGCATATAAGTAGGCAATATTACCCTTTACTATTCTTAGTATCTATTAAAATTGGCATTGGGTACTTATATATCTTAATAAGGTTATTCTCTTATGAAGAATAACCTTATCAAGTGATCTATTTCTCCATTAATTTTTCTATAAAAGAAGTAGTGTAATTTCCTTTTATAAAACTCTCATTATTTATTAAGTCATATTGAAAATCTATGTTAGTGTCTATTCCCTCAACAATAAATTCACCAATAGCACTGTTTAATTTCTTTATGGCACTTTTTCTGTCTTTATCATAAACAATCAATTTTGCTATCATTGAATCATATGTAGGAGGTATTTTATAACCGCAATAAATGGCACTGTCTACTCTAATATCTTTTCCACTAGGCATATGTAGAAAACTAATATCTCCAGGAGACGGTCTAAATCCCTTACTAGGATTTTCTGCATTGATTCTACATTCAATTGCATGCCCTTTTATCTTGACATCCTTTTGGGTATAATTTAATTTTTCTCCATCAGCTATCCTTATCTGTTCCTTTATCAAATCTATACCTGTAACCATTTCTGTAACTGGATGTTCTACTTGAATTCTTGTATTCATTTCTATGAAATAGAACTCTCCACTATCACTTAATAAAAATTCTACAGTACCAGCATTTTTGTAATTGATTGCCTTAGCTGCTTTAACTGCTGCTTTACCCATTCTTTTTCTAAGCTCATCGTCAATAGCTGCAGAAGGTGATTCTTCTAAAACTTTCTGATGTCTTCTCTGCATGGAGCAATCTCTTTCACCTAGATGTACTGTATTACCATAATTATCAGCTAATATTTGGAATTCAATGTGTCTAGGATTAGTTACATATTTTTCCAAATACATAGTGTCATCACCAAATGCACTTTTTGCTTCTGCACTAGCAGTTTTATAGGAGTTAACTAGTTCTTCTCTACTACCTGCAATACGCATACCTCTTCCACCACCGCCGGCGGATGCTTTGATAATGACAGGGTAGCCTATACTATCTGCTAATTCTATTGCTTCTTCAATACCATCTAAAGCACCTTCTGAACCAGGTACAACTGGTATATTATTTTCAATCATTGTTTCTCTAGCTTTTGATTTATTACCCATTCTGTCCATCATATCACCTGTTGGACCTATGAATGTAATGTTGCATTCTTCACATACCTTAGCAAATTTACTATTCTCGGACAAGAATCCAAAGCCAGGGTGTATTGCATTAGCACCTGTAACAATCGCTGCACTAATTATCCTTTTAATATCTAGATAACTATCTTTGGCTGGTGCAGGTCCAATACATATAGCCTCATCTGCCAATTGTGTATGAAGAGCTTCTTTATCAATATCAGAATATACTGCTACTGTCTGTATATTCATTTCTCGACAAGCTCTAATAATTCTTACAGCAATTTCTCCTCTATTAGCAATCAGAATCTTATTAAACATAATTCACCTCTACTTCTACTAACTTTTTATTAACTATTTAGCAATAAAAGTTAATTCTCCAGTAACAGCTATTTCACCATCAACAGATGCCACTACTTTTCCTACTCCTACTGGACCTTTTTGTTTTATGATATCTATTTCCAAATCCAATCTATCTCCAGGTACAACTTTTCGTCTTATTTTAGTTTTATTTATACCGCCAAAATATGCTGTTTTACCTTTATATTCTTCTAAACTAAGCATAGTAACTGCTCCCACTTGGGCAAGAGCTTCAACAATAAGTACTCCTGGCATTACTGGTTCTTCTGGAAAATGCCCAGCGAAAAAATAATCATTCATTGTGACATTTTTATAACCTTTTGCACTTTTACCTGGTTCTATTTCTGTTATTCTGTCAACTAGTAAAAATGGGTACCTATGTGGGATAATTTTTTGAATTTCTACAGCATCTAACATAACAATCTATTCCTTTCCTATTAACTTTTAAAAAGTCATAAATGCCTTCGACACAAGTAATAAATTATCTATGGTCTAATTTTGAACAGAGGCTGATTATATTCTACGATCTCTTCATTTTCTACCAATATATCTACAACCTCACCTGAAACCTCAGCTTCTATGTCATTCATTAATTTCATAGCTTCTATTATACATAGAGTCTTACCTTTTGATACTTTATCTCCTACTTTAACGTAATCATCTTCATCTGGACTTGGAGCACTATAAAATGTTCCTACTATAGGTGATTTGATTGTTACTGTATTTTCATCTTCTATGTCTACTTTTTGGTTGTTATTTTCTTGTACAGTCTCTTTATTAACGTTAACAGTCTGACTTGTATTTGGTTTTTGTATATAAGGTTCTGAGTTTGATGTCATTAACACTTCTTTTTCTTTTCTTATGGATATCTTACAGCCATCTTTCTCAATATCTACACGTGTTAACCCTTTTTCACTTACTAGATTTATAAGCTCTTTTATATTTTCAAATTTCAAAAATCATCACTTCCTTACTCTATTATTTAAAATCATCGGTGCGGTTTATTCCTCATATTTACTTATTATTAATGATGCATTGTGTCCACCAAAACCAAGAGAATTAGAAAGAACATATTTTACATCTAGATTTCTTCCCTTTACTGGAATATAATCTAAGTCACATTCTTCATCTGGTGTTGTATACCCCACTGTTGGATGTACAAAACCATCTAATATTGTTTTTACACATGCAACAATCTCTACTGCTCCAGCCGCTCCCAGTAAATGTCCTATCATTGATTTAGTTGAACTGATAGGAACTTTATAAGCATACTGGTCAAAAACTGTTTTGATAGCAGCTGTTTCTAGTTTGTCATTATATTCAGTACTTGTTCCATGGGCATTAATATAAGATACATCTTCTGGTTTGATGTCTGCATCTTTTATCGCTAATTTCATAGCTCTTGCAGCACCTTCTCCGCCAGGTGCTGGTGCAGTAATATGATAAGCATCACAAGCAGTTCCATATCCTTTTACTTCAGCTAATATCTTAGCACCTCTAGCCTTGGCATGTTCTAATTCCTCTAGAATTACAATCCCTGATCCTTCTCCCATAACAAAGCCATCTCTATTTTTATCAAATGGTCTTGATGCTTTTGTAGGATCTTCACTGCTGCTTAAAGCTTGAAGAGCTGTAAATCCTGAAACTCCAAGAGGTACTATACAACTTTCAGTTCCACCTGCAACCATAACATCTGCATCCCCATATTGTATTGTTCTAAAAGCATCTCCTATAGTATTAGTACTCGTAGCACATGCTGTAACTACATTGGTACATACTCCTTTTAATCCAAATTGAATAGCGATATTACCTGCTGCCATATTAGTAATTACTTTTGGTATGAACATAGGAGAAACTTTGTTAGGTCCTTTGGCTAATAATTTTTGTGCTTCTTTTTCAATTGAACCTAATCCGCCAACACCTGTTCCTACGATAACACCTATTCTTTCAACATCTTCCTTCTCTAAGTCAAGACCTGAATCATCTATTGCTTCTTTAGCTGCTGCTATAGAGAATTGAGTAAATCTATCCATTCTCTTAGCTTTTTTTCTTTCTATATATTCTTTTGCTTCAAAATTTTTTACTTCAGCTACTATTTTTGCTCTATATTCACTTGAATCAAATGAAGTAATCTCTCCAAATCCAATTTTTCCTGTTTTTAGGTTATTCCAATATTCATCTACATTATTTCCAACAGGTGTAATAACACCTAATCCAGTTATGACAACTCTTCTCTTCATGCTAATGCTAACCTTCCTTTCATGTAATTAGACAACCATTCCACCGTCTACATTAATTACCTGACCCGTAACATAGCTTGCTTCATCGGAAGCTAAAAAAGCTACCACATTTGCTACTTCAGTGGCTCTACCAATACGTTTCATAGGTATATTCAATAGAATCTGGTCTTTTATTTTGTCTGTTAATATATCAGTCATATCACTTTCTATAAAACCTGGTGCAACAGCATTAACAGTTATACTCCTTGTAGCTAATTCTTTAGCCATTGATTTAGTAAGTCCGATAATTCCTGCTTTTGATGCTGCATAATTAGCCTGCCCAACATTACCTATTTCACCTATGACAGATGAAATATTTATTATCCTACCACATTTTTGTTTTAACATAATCCTATTAACATGTTTAATGCAATTGAATGTACCCTTTAGATTGACTCTTATTACATCATCGAATTCTACTTCAGTCATCTTAAGCATCAACATATCTTTTGTTATTCCAGCATTATTGACAAGGATATCTATTCTTCCATAATCATCTTTAACCTCTGATATTAATTTCTGAGCATCTTCAAAATTGCTTACATCAGCTTTATATGCTTTGGCTCTACCACCATCTGCAATAATCTCTTCAACTACTTTTTGGGCTTCTTCTTCACTGCTTCTATAATTAACTGCTACTATTATTCCATCATTTGCTAATCTACGGGCTATTGCTTTACCTATTCCTCTTGAAGCTCCAGTCACTATAGCAACCTTATCCATCAATTATCATCCTTTCTCAGGGATTTTAATACTAACCCTCTATTGATTTAATCGCCTTACTTAATGTCTTCATATCTTGTATGTTAACTATTTTCTTGGTCCTATCTATTTTCTTTACAAATGAGGATAGTGTTTTCCCTGGTCCTATTTCAATGAATGTATCCACACCATCATCTATCATTCTGTTGATTGTCTCTTCCCATCTTACTGGAGAAACAACTTGTTTTGTCAAAAGAGATTTAACATTATTATAATCATCAACATAATCCGCTGTCACATTGGTTATGTAAGGTATGTTATTTTTCACAATATTAATGTCTTCAAGTTCTTTTTCAAGTTTTTCTGCTGCTGGGTTAAGCATAGGGGTATGAAAAGGTCCACTTACATTAAGCTTAATTACTCGTTTTGCCCCTGCTTCTTCTAATTTTTCACAGGCGATATTTAGAGCCTCTACTTCTCCTGCAATTACAATCTGCCCTGGGCAATTATAATTGGCAGGCATAACCATCCCATCTATACCGTCACATATCTCTTCTACTGTACATGGCTCTAAACCTAGAACCGCTGCCATAGAGCCTTTACCCTCTGGTACAGCTTCTTCCATATATTTTCCTCTTTTTCTAACAAGACTTACTGCTTCTTTAAAATCCATTGCCTCATTGGCAACAAGAGCACTGTATTCCCCTAAGCTTAATCCAGCAACTACATCTGCTTTTAATCCATGTTCTTTCACAGCTTCTAAAATAGCAATAGTAGTAGTTAGAATTGCAGGTTGTGTATATTCTGTATTATTAAGAACATCTTCTTTTTCATTACATATCTCTTCTATATCAAATCCTAATGCTTCACTAGCAATTTGAAAGATTTTTTTACTGCTCTCATAATTGTTAGCTATTTCTTTTCCCATACCAAGATATTGAGCTCCTTGACCTGGAAATAAAAAAGCTGTCTTTCCCATGGTTTTCATTCCTTTCAATATATCAAACTAATCGGGTTTTAATTTCTTATATTTTCAATAACCTTATCAGCATCTATAACAAGTTCTTGTATTATTTCACTACATGTCTGCTCTTTATTGATCATACCAGCTATTTGACCAGACATTACGGAACCATTTGCTACATCTCCATCTACAACAGCTAATCTTAGTTTACCTGTACCGAATTCTTCTAAATCCTCTACACTGACTCCCTCTTTTTCTAGCTGTAAGAACTTTCTGGTAAACTTATTCTTTAATGCTCTAACAGGGTGTCCTGTAGCTTTACCTGTTACACGTGTATCAATATCTTTAGCTTTTAGTATTTTTTCCTTGTAATTCTTATGTACGACGCATTCTTTCGCAACTAAGAATCTTGTTCCTATTTGAAAAGCATCTGCTCCAAGCATTTTAGTAGCAGCTATACCTCTGCCATCTCCTATTCCTCCGGCAGCTATAACAGGAATATCAACTGCATCAACAACTTGAGGCAAGAGCGCCATAGTTGTCAATTCTCCAACGTGTCCTCCTGATTCACAACCTTCAGCAATGATTGCGTCAACGCCTGATCTTTCCATTCTCTTAGCCAATGCAACAGAAGGAACTACAGGTATTACTTTTATATTATGTTCTTTCCACATCTCTAAGTATTTACCAGGATTTCCTGCTCCAGTTGTAACAACAGCTACCTTTTCTTCACATACCATATGAGCAATCTCGTCTGCGAATGGTGAAAGAAGCATTATATTAACTCCAAATGGTTTATCCGTTAATTCTTTTGTTTTCCTAATTTGTTCCCTAACAACATCACAAGGAGCATTTCCTCCTGCTATAATCCCAAGACCTCCTGCATTAGATACTGCAGCAACCAGGTTATACTCTGCTATCCAAGCCATAGCACCTTGAAATATTGGATATTCGATATTCAACATCTTACAAATCTCAGACTCCACTATTTTCACTCCTTAAAATTTAAACCAATCGGGTGCCCCCAGATTGGTTATAAGTTAATCATTCATTACTGATTATTTTTTACGTAGTCTAATGCATCTTGTACAGTAATCACTGAAGGTAAGTCCTCATTTTTAATCTCTACCCCAGATTCTTCTTCTATAGCCATAACTAATTCAAATAAGTCTAAAGAATCTGCTCCAAGATCATCTATGAATTTAGCTTGTAATGTTACTTCACTTTCTTCAACGTCAAGTTGATCAATTACTACCTCTTTCAATTTTTCAAAATCCATTATAATTTCCTCCTAATTAATTTTATATTATTTTAGATTGTTATCATAGCAACTCCATAAGTAAGTCCTCCGCCAAAACCAGCAATAATAATTCTATTGCCTTTTTTTAATATGCTCTTTTTAAACATTTCATCTAAAGCAATAGGTACACTAGCGGATGACGTGTTACCATATGAAGAAATATTCTTGAAAATCTTTTCTTGGTCTATTTTCAGTCTTTTTGCTATAGAGTTGATAATTCTCTCATTAGCCTGATGTAATACAAAATAGTCAATGTCTTCTATATTATATGGAGACTCTTTAATTACATTTTTTATACCCTTAGGTACATAGCTACATGCAAATTTGAAAACTTCCTGTCCATTCATCTTTATATATTTGTGTGACTCTTTATTGACATAAGGATTCTTAAGATCACTACCGCCACATACTAAGTATTCACTTAATTTGCCTAAAGATTTACACTCAAAATTACCGATTCCTTCTTCTTCTGATTCACTTATTACGACTGCTCCAGATCCGTCACCGAATAATACACAGGTTCTTCTATCTTCCCAATCTGTCAATCTAGAAAGTACTTCCACTCCAATTACTAAAGCATTCTTGGCTAAACCAGCTTTTATATAAGCTGTAGCTGTATTAAGTGCAAAAATGAAACCTGAGCATGCTGCGTTAATATCAAAACACATTGCATTATCTGCTTCTATTTCTTTTTGTACTTCACATGCAGTCGATGGAGTAAAATTATCGGCTGAAATAGTAGCTACTAATATTAAATCAATTTCACTAGGGTTTATCTTAGAAGATTCAACGGCTTTATTTGCAGCTTTAACAGCTAAATCCGTTGTTCCTTCTCCAGTTGTAATTCTTCTATTCTTAATACCTGTACGGCTACTAATCCATTCGTCACTTGTTTCAACAAAGGAGGAAAGATCATCATTTGATACTATATTATCGGGTAAATAACTACCTGTTCCAATGATTCTAACATTTTTCATATCATTATCTCCTATTTATTTTGCGTTACAAATACTTTGATAATCAAAGTATATCTGAATTGAATATAATTGTCAAGAATTTATTTAAAATATTACTGTTTAAAGCTGTCCAAATACCTATTATATAAATGATAGACTTATTTCTATGAATTTATACATATTGCTATATTTCAGACTTGTTCAGACCAATTCAAAAATTTTTATTTCCTAATATATACTAACACAAAATATATCAAATGCAAGTGGAGTTATTACAAAACACCTATAATACATAGCACACAAGAAAGCTTTATTTAGTACCTTGTATTATTAGGTAGTGTGTGATATACTATAATCACAGCATTATACCAACTCGAAGTTATCACTTTTTGATAGGTTAATGCCATGGGAGGTTAATATATGAATATACAGTTTAAGAAAGGCGTATTAGAGTTATGTGTATTATCTCTACTCTCAAGAGACGATTATTATGGTTATGAGTTAGTCAAAAAGATATCCAATAACGTTAGAATATCAGAAGGAACCATTTATCCTTTACTTAGAAGATTAACAAAAGAGAATTATTTTGAAACTTACCTTAAAGAATCTACGGAGGGACCACCCAGAAAATATTATACTCTTACTAAAAAAGGTCATGAAGCCAAAGAAGAACTAAGTAATGAGTGGTATGATTTTGTTTCAAGAGTTAATTCTTTAATTGAGGAGGAAGATATAAGTGAATAAGAATGAGTATTTAAAAAAATTGGATATCCTGCTTGAATCTCTTCCATATGATGAACGTAGAGACATTATGTATGACTATGAAGAACACTTCAAATCAGGATTATCTGATGGAAAAACAGAAGAAGAGATATCTAGTGAACTTGGTAATCCAGAGACAATAGCAGCAGGGTACATTCCTAATTTACATACAAGAGAGAAGAATAATTACTCCGCAGACACTACTAGAACGACGGTTAATACAAGAAACAAAAGTCAATATTCAATAGGAATATT
>NZ_BTPU01000086.1:0-47530 GCF_036985595.1 Vallitalea maricola
ATGGATATGCATAGTAAAGAATATGGATAGTTACAGAGGCGATGGTTTAAATCTTTACACATACGTACAGAACAACCCAGTAAACTTAATCGACCCGACTGGACATTGTAGTGAAAAAGGGAAAAAATTAGGGTATGACTTTGAGGAAAATAGATGGATAACCGATGATGAAAAGGGACTTATAACTGCTTTAGCATTAATTCCTGGGTCGGCTAATGTAGCCAAAAAAATTGGCGGAGAAGTTATAGAACGCATTGCTAAAAAAGGTGCTGCTGAAGAAATAATAGAAGAAGTATCTAAAGAAACAATGGAAGAGATGGTAGAGGAAACCTCTGAAGAAGCAGTTGAAAAAGTTATTAAAGAGGGGATGACTAATCTTGAAAAATTAATGATTAACTGTACAATTGGGACAGTTTAATAAAATACTAGATATAAATTAAACATTTAAACAACAAAACATATTTCTCATTATTTAAGCCAAAAATCAGTTAGGAATTTCGAACTTATCGAGAAAAAAGTTTACAAAAATCCACATATCCTTGAAATATTTCTCTGTTTTTGTATGAATTTGTTTAAAATATACTACTATTATATGTGTATTTTTTACAAGAATTTTTTTCTCTAAAATTACGACAATTTTCGGAATATATTAGTGTTATAATGATTTCATTGTGTGCATACAAATTAATTAATGAGGAGAATAAAAGATGAGAAAAATTGTTTTATTATTAGTATCGACACTGACATTATTAGGGACAATGAATGTTAATGCAAGCTCAGATATTAATAGTTCTGAGTCCTATAGTATGGATATTGAATCATTTCAGAAAGGTGACTTAGATAAGTTTGAGAGCAAAGATGTGAATGTGAAATCAATAAAAGCACAAGAAGATTCACTTGAAATTTCTTTTTCAATTGAAGATGATGATATAATTATTTCTGCCCTACCTAAATGTATTAACTACAGAGGTGATATTCTGTATTTTGAGTCAAAAATTATCTCTGATAAGTTTGATGTACTTTGTGTCTCTATTGAAGAAAATCTACAAGATACTTTTACAGTTTCAAAGAATAATACATCATTGAATACAGATGCATTTATAAAAGTGATACTAAAAGACAGGACAGCAGATAAGCTTCTAATAACAGAAATTAATGATATAAAAAATTTGAAAATCAACAAGTTTGAAGTTAAAGAAGAAAATAATGATTTACAATATTGGTATACAAAAATCGTTACACCTATTGTATCAGAACTTGAAGATGATGAGCGTAGCACGTATTCTTTAATGTCTAATGGAATGATTATTGATTATGGTTCTTATTTACATATTTATTCATATTATGTGATGGGTAATAAAATCAATCACTATATGAAAGTTTATAGGGCATTGCATTACCCAGCATATATAAGCGAAGATTCAATTGGAACAGAATTTTACACAGAGATTAAAATTGCTGAGAAGAAAACAATAAGTACTGATTTACCAAGTTATAACAATCCAACAGATTCGTGTCTGTCAATATTTACTCCTTCATTTAAGGTTGCTATTAATGGTGGTGGTGCTTATATTTCAGCGCATTGGTCAAATGGTAAGGTACATCAAGCAGCCCAATTCGATTGTAGTATTTTGTGGAGTTATGTACCTTATGTAAATGATATTGCTAAAATCCTTAATAGCTACTCAAATAATACAACAGTGGAAAAAGAGACCACTTATGACATTTTCGACCAATTGGGTTCTGGTTATGTAAAAGAAGCTCAAAGTAGGATTACTGAACACCTATTAGATACTAGCCACTGCTATATTAGTAAATGGGATCTTCTTAGAACGGCATATACAGGTGGAGAGATAACGATTGAAGCTGAATATGAATATATGGTAAATGTTAGTTTTGATCCAGGAGATAACTATGTCGTAAATAAAACCACAACAAAAACAATTATTGAGAAATAAAAGGTTTGAACTTTAAAAATAGAAGTAGCTCTTATAGTAGATATATTATAGGATTTACTTCTTTAACACATTATATTAAGAAAGGATATTTTAAATATAATGAATAATGTTAGAGTTAAAAATGTATTCTTATTTATAAATATATGTATAACTTTGGTGCTCATATTCGGTTATTATAATCAATATTCAAGAGCAAATAAAATATTTATATTTTCTGAGGTAGCTAATAGTAATACATTGACTGCTGTAGGAATGAGTATACGTAATATTCATGGAAATCTTGAGAGAAATATTTTCAAAGATAATGCATCTGAGAACGATGTTAACAGAGCTTTACTAGTTATACAAGGGGAGATAAAACAGATTGAAGTATTATCCAGAAGCTTTGTACGTTCTGGTGTTGAAAAATATGATAGTGACTCCACTATACTCGGGAGATTATCAACAGGTTTATCAAATTATTTTCAAGATATTGATAGAATTGTACACTATAGTCCAGAAAAAAAGGAGCAATTATTGTTAAATCTTAATGACTTACAAAATAAGATAAAAGAATTAAATTCAAATAGTGAATACTCTACTGAAGAAAGACTACATGTTTTCATCACCTATATTCAGGAATATGATGGATGGGATACGAGGCTTAAAAGCGAAATTTTTGAGATGATGTTTTATTAATATATCAAACAGCTTATTTTTATGGATAAATGTAGCTATTAAGAACGAGTGCAAGAGACAAGTGATATAATTTTTAGTGAATAATCGACTTATAAATCAAGTTGATTATTCTTTTTTAGTTTAAGTCAAATAAAGGCTACAATATAATGACAATAAAAAAATGTAGTAAAGGGGATACACCATGAAAATAGTTGGAGGTATATTATATATTGCATAAATATGACAATGATTGTTGAAATATATCAAAATATATGTTATTTTAAAATGAAATAATATAGAGGTGGTAAAAATGAAAAAAAACAAATACATAAATCTAATATTATTATTTATATGTACGATATGTGCTTTGTATCTCTTTGAAAGTAATATATATGCTGATGATAACTTACAAAAAATAATAACAGATGATGGTAAAACAGATTCCGTTATTTGTAAGTATTTTGATAATGATTATAACGAGTTCAAATATAAAAGCATCAATATAAAAGACATAGATAAGATTAGTTTTAAAGATAATAACATAAGTATACAAATAAATAACGATAATCAATATGAATATCTTCAACCAGATTATAAAAGAAAAATACATAATATTACAAAGGTAAAAAATGAGTGGTCCACCAATAAAACAGCATTAAATGTTTTATCCAATTACCTGAAAGATAATAAAGATGAAGTTATCGTTGCAGTAGTTGATACTGGTGTGGAAATAACTCATGAATTATTAAAAGATAGACTAATCAGTGGTTACGATTTTATTGATCATGATGATATAGCCAATGATAAAAATGGACATGGTACTCATGTAGCTGGTATAGTTGCAGCGAATACTCCTGAAAATATTAAGATAATGCCAATAAGAGCAATGGATAATTATGGATATGGTTATGATTCAGTACTGGCATTGGGAATTTATTATGCAGTTAAGGAAGGAGCAGACGTGATAAATCTGTCCTTTGGAGGTATAGGATATTCAAAATATCTAGATGAAGCACTTAATTATGCTCTTGAAAATAATGTATTAGTTGTTGCTAGTGCTGGAAATGATTCAGAAGATGTTTCCAAGTTCTTTCCTGCTTCAAAAGAAGAGATAATAGTAGTATCTTCTATTAATGAACGTAACGATATCTCACTTTTCTCTAATTACGGGAATTCTATAGATATATGTGCTCCTGGCAGTGATATATATAGTTCATCGCTAGATAATCAATATGGATATATGTCGGGTACTTCTTTTGCATCACCATTTATATCATCGGCGTTAGCATTAATAAAGTTAGAAGATAAAAATAGATCACCAAAGGAAATAGAAAAAATATTAAAGTTATATACTGATGATTTAGGAAATGAAGGTTATGACGATGTTTTCGGTTACGGTTCAATTAATTTCACTAATTATATTACAGCAGATAAATCTTTCAAGATAATATCTCCTACAAGTGACATTGAAAGCAATGGGAAAATAAATATCAAGTATTTCTCAAACGGTCATATGGGAGACAGTATAAATTTTTATTTTGATGATAAACTAATAGACCAAAAAATAATTGACTCAGAAGGCTACAATAATTACATATTACAATTTAAGGACAAAGAATTTAGAGCATATAATTTTAGAATAGAATTGGTTCATGATAACAAAGTAATATATGAAAATAAATTAAAAGTTGAGCTATTACAATATAATACAAGTTTTCATATGTATGATATCAATTATACAAAAATTGATGATTTTGAAATACAGATTTATGGTATAAAAGATAAAAATAGTAAATTAGTGCAGAAGGTTAATAGCAGTGAAAATGGTATAGCTTATACAAATTTGGATGAAGATATATTCAGACTATATGATCGAATTGTTATTATTACAGGAGGGAAACAAATATCTGAAAATCTTGATCTACTTATATATATAAAGACTATAGTATCATCTGGGCATAAACTATTAATTCCTAATAATATACAGACTATATATTTAGATGAAAAAATGGGAAATATACATGAAATCACTATTAATCCTTTTGTTAATAATTATACTATACAACCTAATAATCCTATAGTTAAAATAATAGAGTCAGAGAAGCCAGTTTATATTGAATGTGGTAGTCATGTTATAAAACTACATGGAGGTCATTCGGGATTCTTTGAAGAATACTTATATAGATTAAAAGGATATGGTTTTAATTATATTGATGACTTACATGAAGATTCTGTAAAATTAACATATAACATTAATAACCTGGATGATTATATATGTTTTTCGAGTTCTTATGTTACTAATTCTAAAATATCAGGTTCTGGAGTAGATACAGGGTGTAGTTTTGATGGTAATCTGTATTGTATTAACTATGTTAATCCAGGTATATATGAGTTTAGTATTGTAAGAATAATAGGTGGAAAAGATTTCACAAAATATTTAAGGTTTCGTAATACAAAGAAATTGAAATCAAATCAAGAATATAATATAAATGTAGGAAAAAAGTTAGAAAACTCATTTTTGATTAACTATCATAATGATATACCACAAGTAGTTGCTATAGTAAATGATGAGTATAATAGTATATTGTATAATGGTGCAATGAATTTGGGACTAGAACATTTTTATAATGTTGTATTAGTAGATGAGAAGGGAGTAATATATTATTCCGATTGTGATTTTTTTAATGATAGCTATTATGGTTATAAAGAAATGATTTATAATTGGTCAAATATTCCTGACGGTAATTATACTTTGAAGGTGATTTACAGCGATATACTAAAAAATCTATATGACATTAAAGTTAATGAAATGAAAGTAACTATTAAAAATGGAAAATTTGACTTAGATAAACAAAATGAATCTCCTATTGTTAGAACAGATATTAATACTTGTTATAAAGTAAAACCTTTTAAAACATTAAAATTAGATTTGAAAAAGGTTTTTAATGATAAAGAAAATGATAAGTTATATTATACTATTAATAAAGGATATATTTATAATAATACTTATTATTATCGTACAGCACAAAACGAATTAACAGATATTAAAATTACTGCTAATGACTTAAAAGGGGAAAGCTGTACAGCTAATCTAAAAGTAATCACAGAAGATACAATACAAATGAATCCAGACATGGAAATAGATTTTACTGATTGGGCTGAAAAACAATTAGATAATGAGTTTAAGAGGAAAGATAATTTCATGTTTAGATTTCTAAATGATTTTAAAGAAGTAATAAGTAATTAGTAGTAAATCTAACGTTAAATAATGTATGGGTATTGATAACTTATCTATTATCAAATTACTACATATTAATTGATATAGAATATTACAACAAAAATTACACATCCTAATCCTAACAGATACAAAAACAAGTATCCAAATGAGAGCTAGGAGTGATTTAATTTGTATATAATAGATAATTTAATCGAATCATTTAATACTATATCTGAAGGATTAGAAAAAGTGTTAAGTAATGAGAATTATATTTTTGTTAACGATAAAGACGGTAACATTATATGTACACTGTACAACAGCGATAAAGAAAGAAACTTATTAGACGAATATCTAGAAGACAATCAAATATCAAAAGATGATGTTAGCATTACTGTAATGGATACATTAGAAAGTGAAGACCTGGAAGAATTATTTAAGAAACATCAAATATTTGGTTAGTCTAGAAAAATTTAATATAGTTTTACAATAAAAAAACATCAACTTATGAACTAGGTTGGTGATTTTTTATTGTATAATAATATAATTAAATAGATTTGAAATCTATATTATTATCCCAACTCAACTTATGCTAGCCATACAATTATGATACAATAATATTATATAATAGTAATAACTAAGTTTTGATAATAGAAATATAATAAGAGCGGTTGTTTATAGTTTTATAGTAAATTATGGACAACCTATAATATCCCTTTCGGTTATAGCAGATTTTTAAATACAATATTAAATATAGATAGTTTGAAAATTACATAGTAATACGATATAATAGAAAAGAAGATTTTGCAAGTATCTAATGAGGAGGCAAACAATGGATAAAAAGAACTTCTCAAGCATCGGAAATGAAATCAAAGATAGTGTTCGAAAAGCAGTCAACACTAGAGATTTTAATCAATTAAATAAAGATATTGGAAATACCATAAACAATACTTTAGATGATATTAAAAGTTCTATTGGATACAATCATAATAATAGCAAGAATCGAAAAAAATGGGATGATAGGGACATATATAATGAACCATATAAGGACAGGCATTATAGGTATAACCATCATACAAATAATTCACCCCATGAAGAAAACCAAGTTTATGATAATAAGAATGTTCCTGATTATATGCAATTTGTAAAACCAGTTGGAAGAATATCTGGAATATTATTTACTGTATTTGGTAGTATTGGACTTGGATTGTTTGGAATTGCTATCATTGTAATGGGTATACTTGGATATGTTTTGGATAATAGTCTTTTTTATACCATTTTAAAGGGATTAACACCGTTATTTGTTGTTAGTGTATTTTTGACAGGAAAAGGCGGATCAATAAGAAAGAGGTTAAAGCGTTTTAATAAGTATATTAAGTATACAAAAAATAAAAATTATTGTATGATTAAGGAATTATCTAATTATACTGGACTAGGGAAAAGGTTTATTATAAAAGATTTGCGTAGAATGATTTCTTTAGGTATGTTTCCAGAAGGGCATCTTGATGACCAAAAAACTTGTTTTATGCTTAATAATGAAAGTTATGATCAGTACCTTAAGCTTCAGGAAAAAATGAAAGCTGAAGAGTTAGAGAAAGAACAACAGGCTAGACAGAAAACGAAAGAAACAAATAGCGACGAAATTAGAGATGCTGAACTCATAAAGTCAATAGAAGAAGGTAAATTATATATTAGACAGATTAGGGAAGCAAATGATGTGATTTCAGGGATTGAAATCACTAAAAAATTGTATCAGTTGGAAAATGTAACAAGCAAAATTTTTAATTATGTTGAAAGCCATCCAGAAAAGCTTTCTGATATTCAAAAATTTATGGATTATTATCTTCCTACTACTGCAAAATTATTGAATGCTTACAAGGAATTGGATATGCAGTCGTCACAAGGTGAAAATATTTCCTCGGCAAAAATGGAAATTGAAAATACGCTGGATACCATTAATTTAGCTTTTGAGAATTTATTAGATAGTTTATTTCAAGATGTAGCAATGGATGTAGCAACGGATATATCAGTATTAAATACTATGCTAAAACAAGAAGGGTTAACTGAAAAAGATTTTTAATTAATTAGGAGGATGAAAAATGAGTAATGAAGAACCAACTTTAACTTTTGATGCTTTATTTGATGAGACTGTAGAGAAGGAAAATAATATGCAAGATATGATGTTGCAGGAATCTGAGCAGGTAATTAAAGAAAATCCTGCATTTGATGAAACTATGTTGACTAATGAAGAACGAAAAATGGTTGAAGAGTTCTCTGATAAGATTGAATTAGACAAAACTAATCTCATTCTCCAATATGGTGCAGGAGCTCAGAAAAAGATTGCAGATTTCTCCGAAACAGCGCTTAATAATGTTAAAACAAAGGATTTGGGAGAAGTAGGAGAAATGCTTTCAGGTGTTGTTTTGGAATTAAAAAGCTTTGATACAGAAGAACAAAAAGGTCTATTTGGAATTTTTAAAAAGTCTTCCAATAAAATAAATGCAATGAAAGTAAAATATAATAAAGCAGAAGTAAATGTGAATAAAATTTGTCGCACATTGGAAAGTCATCAGATTCAGTTATTAAAAGATATAGCCATGTTGGATAAAATGTACGAGATGAATAAAACATATTTTAAAGAGCTCTCTATGTATATACTGGCTGGCAAGAAAAAACTTGCTAAAGTTCAGTCAGAAGAGCTTTCAGCTTTGGTTGAAAAATCAGCTAAAAGCGGACTCCCAGAGGATGCACAGGCGGTAAATGATATGATGTCAATGTGTAATCGTTTTGAAAAGAAAATACATGATCTAGAATTAACCAGAATGATTTCTATTCAGATGGCTCCACAGATTCGGTTAGTGCAAGGTAATGACACTCTTATGGCTGAGAAAATCCAATCTACTATAGTGAATACAATTCCACTTTGGAAAAGTCAGATGGTACTTGCTCTTGGTGTTGCACATTCCGGTCAGGCAGCAGAAGCTCAAAGGAAAGTTACTGACATGACTAATGAATTATTAAAGAAAAATGCCGAAACACTCAAGATGGCAACCATAGAGACCGCAAAGGAATCTGAACGAGGAATTGTAGATATTGAAACTCTACGCACTACCAATCAATCTTTGATTTCAACCCTTGATGAGGTAATGCATATTCAGAGTGAAGGTCGTCAAAAGAGAAAAGAGGCAGAAATAGAACTGAATCGTATTGAAAATGAATTAAAGCAGAAATTGCTTTCTATCAAAGGGTAGTATGCCATAAATTAGACATCAAGAACAAAATCAAGTGAACTACCAAAGATTTTTCTATAAATCATAGGTGGTTCATTATTTTTTTGCGTATAAAAATAATTCTGTGGTGCGGCTAGGAAATAGCTTATAGTTTAAATAAATAACTTCATCCAAGAATATCGATTATAGTATCATACATATCATCAATAAAATCACAACAGGGATACTCTTTTCTGATATGAGATGAATTATCAATATTGTAATCTACGATATAATTCTTTTCTTCCTGAAAGATAGTGATTCTGATATCCGATTCTAAAATATTGTCATCAATATAATATTCAATACTATTAACAATGATTGCAATATCATATCCACTTTTATCTAGCACATATGACATATACTTTAGTATCTTATCATTACCTAAATCAGGTGGTATATATTCAATATCATAAAGTGTACCTAATACATTATCAGTACAGAAATAAGGATTATAATCATCATCAATGAATTTACTATACAAAGGTATCAAATCTTCCAAACAAAGTTCCTTTGGTAAAATTATGGTTACTACAGATTCATTAATGTAACGATTACTAATTTCCATATCTAACAAACTGTTAAGTTTAAAATAGTTGTTCCACATCTTTATATTACTTAAATTATATTTTCCAATTGGTCCATTCTCCAAACAACTATTACCATAAAGAAAAACTACATTTTTATTATACTTAGATGCCATAAAACAAACATCTTTTTCCTTAATGCCTATACTATCATCACTAATTAAAATAATACTATCAAAACTATTATCACAATCAGAAAGAATCGTAGAAACAGCAGTATTAAGCTCCTCAACCAATATATCATTACTAATAACAATTTCATCATATAAATTAATAGCCAAAAATTCGTAACTAATATGTATCTTATGATTTACATAACATATTAAAGCCTTTTCTATCCAATCAGGTCTAGGATAGATAAACCCTTTATAATTCTCATAATTATTGGCTCCTCTAATAAGTTCATATTTTATAGTATCTATATTCCATGAACTATGTTTACTCATTAATTCACATACCTTAGCAGTAATAAAGGGAGCTGCAAAGCTATTGGAGTCACTGCATATATAGTTCCCTTTTATACTTAATTTATGTCTTGAATATGCTGTAAACTCTATACCATCTATGATATTCTTATTAATTGAATACTCATTATTCCATAAAATATTCCTAGAATCTCGTTTCACACCTATAACATTAGAAAACGATGCTGGAAACGTTAAATAATCATTGTTGTCAGATGCACAGACAATAATCAAACCTTTTTCGGTTACCTGATTAATTACCTTTTTCAATATATCCTTATCCTTTGAATAATGGGAACCTAAACTAATGTTAACAACATCAATGTCATTTAACATACACCATTCAAGACTTTTAACAAGTTGATTGATGGAACCTCTCATTCTGTCAGATAGTATTCTGACACTAGAAAAAACAGCATTATGAAAATACGATTCAATAATACTTGCACATATAGTTCCATGTGTCAATTTTTCCTTATCAGTAATTTGATAAGGAACTATATCTAAATCATTAGTTATCATAATGCTGCTGCGTATATCATTAGCAATCATATTTCTGTTGATTCCATCATCAATAACTGCTATGCTAATAGGCTTTTTCATAAAAAAGTCCTTTCCTACCATTTCTAATCTATTATACTCTGTTCTTATAATTACTAACCATAACACAATCATGAAGATATTCATTCATATCACTATTATGTCCAACAATATTATCTACTTTAATAATAGAAGTATAATAATTATTTGAACGAATCTTATTCATATAATCCTCTGAGGCTTCGTTAATTGCTTTTTTTCTTGCTAACTTTTCTTCTTCTTCTGTTTCCATTTGTTTCCTTATTTTCTCTTTCTGTTCAGGAGATTCATCTGATACAGTCCAATGAGTTACAGTACCATCTTCATGAACTATAGTTCCAGTTGCAATAAGCTGCCTTCCATGTGCCATAAGATATTTTCTGCCGGAAGGAATAGATTCAATATGTCTACTGATACAACCTGTAATTCTTTCCTTAAGTTCTTCATCAGTTTTCATTTTCTCCAGTATATTTGGCGCTATGGCAATAGGGGATGCTCCTAAGCTTGTAGCATAACTTGATACACTTTTGTCATCTTTACCTATTGACTTGACATCAATTTTAACACCATAATAGTTTTCTAATTCATTCAGTATATCATTTGATTTAACCTCAGCCAGTTTATCCGAAAATCCGATTTTATTAGCAGTAGCTCTTTGAGTAGCTAAGTTTGGGTTAGTGAGATAATTTGACAATAATTGAACACCTTGCATAAATTATATACCTCCTTAACTAATTTGCTTGGTTGTATAGATAATATTTAAAATATTATTTATTGTGTTGAATTTGTCATTAATTATATCGTCTTTTGGGATAATTATATTAAATCTTTTTTCAATTTCAAAAAACAAAAAAAGTAGATCTCTAGGTGCAAAGTTAATTTTTGGTCCAAAAAAATCATCATCCATATATGTATCACTTAGTTTGCTTTTATCAACTTTCATAACGTTAAAAAAAATATCATTAAATATATTCAATTTTTCTGTTCTATCCATTTCCAATGTTAACACCTCTTAATCATATTATTTGCATTGAATCAATAGCAAGTATGTCATTTACCCATTTTGCCAGTTCATGAGAGTTTGATTTGTTTAATGAATTATATATAGGTATTTTTAATTCCTTATTCAATTCAGATATTTTTTTATCAACGAGATTAGAATTAACTGTAACATAACAGAGTCTTCTGTTTTGTTTGCTCCTTGCAGTATCAAATTTGTTATTGGACATGTTAAAACAATCAATCTCAAAACCAAGCTTGTATTTAGTAGATATAAATACTTTTTCTAAGAATTCTTTATTAAAATTATCGTATGTAATATTCATGACAGCTACATCAGGATGAACTGCATTAGCTACTTGAAAAGCAGTCATTCCGAATTTATTAGTAAACATGTTATTATATACCATAGTACTGCCTGGTATACCGATTATTATTAGATCTGGATTTTCTCTTAGTTCAATGTGTTTACATAATCTATTGAACAATAGTATTTTATCAATTTCATTCATCTTTTCATTAAACATGAATCTAGGGAAAGAGTGAAATCCTAGTAATTCACAATAATGTTTTGTTCCAATCTGAGCAACCTTATAACCTTCCTTCAAGAAATGATCTCTCAGACATAGTTGGACATCAAATTTGTTGGTACCTTCAATGACACTTGATACAAATATAACGGGTACATTAATTTCATATATGGTACTATTCTTAATTGTAATATTGTTTTGATCTATATCCATTCCCCAATAAAGTTTCAAGTTTACGTTATTATTGTTACAGAGCTTTTTGACTTCATCTAAGAGATCAATATTTATTCTATGTAATAGTACGATGTTTTTACCTTTTTCACATGCGGTTTCTATTGTAGGTAATATCATTTCTTTGAAATCACAAGGGTACTCGCAGACAATTAGGTCATCAAAATCTTTTTCAAATAATGAAGTTGTTACTTTAATACCAATATCTTCACCCAAATAACAATAAGAAGCATCTCTATTGTTCAATCCAAAACCTATTGGAGAAACAAGAGAAACAATATCATAGTCTATTAATAAATCATGGTGTTTGACAATAAAGGAAAATTCTGAGTTATAAGGGTATATAGCGGCTCTTTTTTTCATGCTAAGACTCCTTTTTTATATATGTCTTCTTCATCAAAATCATATCCTAACTCACGAAGAACACAATAATCTTTAAATATTTTTTCAATAGAATTTTTAACTTTATTACAATTTTCTAATTTATGTTCTGCTGAAAAACTATCACCATTATCAGCTGCAATTGCACAGCTTGTACAATATCTGAAAGCCCAGCAGCTTTTACATTGCTTTTCAGTTAATCTACCGATATTCAGTACATCTCTAACTTTATCAAAATCAAATCCAGAGTAGATATCACCTATTTTCATTATCATGGATGTTTCACTAACTCTTTCACAGGGAAACAGATTACCATCTACATCAACAAATAATCTCTGAGCTCCAGGTACACATGGACCTGAGTGGTGGTCTACTTTTGCACTGTTAAAGGATACTTTTAACCTTTCATGAACATCTTTTTTAACATTATCAAAGCTGGCTAAAACTAATTTGGATATATCTTTTTCGTTAAGTCTGCCAAATTTATATAGAAGCAGTTTGAAAGTCTCATAGTTGAATACAGAGTTATATTGTTCTGTTAATTCCACATTGTTAGGGTTATAATTATTGGATATCATACTTGCTCTTACAAAGTAATCTTTCACATTTTCATAATTAGAAAAAAATGATGAAATACAACTAAAATCTGATTGTGGGTCAATTACTGCATTGAAATTTATCCTTTGAGATAGATCAGGATATTTTTTACTTACTTTATCAATGCTTCTCATGATAGTATTGAAAGTACCATTATTATTAATGGCAAAAATTCTATTTTTATCATGGGCTTCTTTATCACCATCTAGGCTAATTGTTAGATGGAAATTGTTATCATTCACAAAATTAAGGACTTTATCTGTAAGCAAAGTGGCATTTGTTGTAACATTGAATCTTATTTCTTTACCGAAAGCTGCTTTTTTTGCATACTCAACACATTTCTCTATCAAATCAAATTCTAGGAAAGGTTCACCACCATAAAAACCTATATTAATTGCATTAGTGTCTACTGAATTTTCCAGTAGAAAATCTATTGCTTTCAGTGCAGTTTTTTCACTCATTCTTTTATTGGTATGTACACGGTTTAGGTAGCTGCCTGAGTAGGCACAATATTTACATCTTAGATTACAATTCTGAGTTACCTGCAAAGCTATTGTATTAAGTCTTCTACTTAAGTTATCTTCAAGAGTTTCGTCCATTGGATGAATCATCTTGAAATCTTTTTTATGACTCAAGAATCCTTTATTGATCAGGTTTTGTACATTTTTGTCTATATATTCATAATGTGATTTCTTATATTCAATTAAAGATTTATATATATTATTATCTATTTTAAGAAATGTATTAGAATTTGCATCAAATAGATATAAACCTGTAACTGTACTAAATACGTGAAATACTGGCATAATTTACCTCCTCATAATGCAATTACAGAATGGTATAAAAATACCACTCTGTTAATTGCATGCTTGCTATTTTAGACCATATTTATTGCTGTGAAATCCATACTGTTTCCTGCATATGTAGCATAATCCATTGCATATGAATTATCATTAGTTGAGCTACCATTACATGAGCAGGAGTAGCAAGGACAACTACAAGAACAATATGCTTCTAAAGTTTCCATAGCTACATTAGCTTTTTTAGTAAGTTTTTTCATTTAACTGTACTCCTTTCATTATGTATTTCTGTCAAATAATAGACAGCTTTATTAGAAATAATTAACTCCTTTTAATAAGTAGATTAATTATTACTAGCAATATGAAACAATAACATAAAATTCTTTTAACCATATCTCCTTGAAGATATAACCTCATTGTAGATATGGCTTGTTTCCCTGAGAGTATTATGGTTGCCTATAGCACATATCCTACCCTCATCAATTACAATGATTTTATCCACATTTTTTAATATATCTGTTCTATGAGTTACTAATAACACCATGTTATCTTTTAACCTAGTCTTTAAAAGAGCATTGATACGATCTTCAGAGTAATTATCAACTTGTGAGGTTGCTTCATCTAATATTAGAATAGGTTTATTTCTAATTAATGCTCTTGCCAATGATATTTTTTGTCTCTGACCACCTGAAAGTTTAGTACCATTTCGCCCTACAAAGTATTCATCACAGAGATTAATACTCTTATCTGATAATTGACTATCCTTAACAACTTGTCTATAATGTAGAGCTTCTGGTTTACTATATAATTTAATATTCTTTTCAATGGTTGTATCAAAAAGATATGTTTCTTGGGAAACCATTGAAAACAAATCTCTGTATTTATGTAAATCCAATGATTTGATATTTATTTCATCCAATAATATTTCTCCACTATCAGGTTCATAGAATCTTTGCAGTAAATTCAATATAGTCGTTTTCCCAGAACCGTTCAGTCCAACTAATGCAACTTTTTCTTTCCTGCCAATAGTAAAATTAATGTTAGTTAATACTGGCTTTTTATCATAAGAAAAATATATGTTCTTGAACTTTATTTCTCTACATGCATTAGTTTTTTGAATACAAGTATTATCTATATCATATTCAGCTCTTTCTTCAAATAATGCATAATATCTTTTAGTGGAAGGCAATATTCCCGACAAGATGTAGCCTATTCCCAAAATTGATGAAATAGGTGCTATTACATATACACTATAGTTGATAAAAGCAAAGATACTACCAAATGAAAGCTTTAAATCTAACATAAGTATTGCTCCAATGATGTATATTAAAAATATAAGCAGCTGAGCAATAGATTTATCAAAAAAATTCCTTATTATATCTAAAAGATTAATCTTTACATCTGTATCTAAGATAGTTTTTTGTTTTACTTCAACTTCATGAAGTTTATAAGGCTGTAAACCAAAGAGCCTTATTTCTTTGAAAGCATGAAGATTATCATCAAACCAATGAGAGTAATTGCTATTGTAGTTAATATAATCTTTGGTTAACTTATATCTTTTGTTAGATAGATATTTTAATATTATTAGTTTTATAGGTATAAAAATAATAACCATAAGTGTAAGTTCTTTACTAATAATGAAAAGTCCGATTAATCCACCTAGAACACTAAAAAATTGACTTATAATAAAAAAAGTAGCTGAATTAACTATAAGTAGCATATTATTTATATCCGTATTAAGATTATTAAAGATTTCATTACAGTTTTTCTTGTTGAAATAATCAACATTGATCTTTAATAAATGTTCTAGAGCATCCTTATGTAATTTGAACTTTGTTTTTGCTGATATATTAATCCTTATTCTTTCTCTTATAAAATCAAGAGTAAACATTAATAATGAGAATAATAGAATTAAACTACAAAAAGTTAAAATCACTTTCAGATCATTTTTCATGAAACCATAATCAATCATTCTTTTATTAAACAAAGGCAACACTAGATTTAGTAGTGTTGAAGCTAATAAGCAAATAATTATTAGTATTATATTAAATCTGTATTGCTTAAGATTGTGTAATAATTTTTTTATGTATATCTTATCTTTCATAGTATTCATCCTTGTAATTAATTGATATTTATATATGTTTTAAATAGTTGTATAATTTGGACATTTAAATAATACAGCGAATATTTTTATATGTCAATAGTATATTTAGAATATACAATATATTTGAATAATTTGATATATAAAGATAATACAGCTTGTTGTTGTAAAATAAGCATCTATGAATATGAATCTATCAAAAAAATTTTTTTATACTAAGAAGTATCTTGACACTGTATTAACTGTACTATATAATGTAATACAGTTAATACACTAAGGAGGTGTGCTATTGATTCACATTGACTTAAGAAGTAGAGAACCAATCTACGAACAATTAGTAAACAATATAAAAGAATTAATATTCTCAGGAATATTACAATCAGATGAAAAGCTTCCATCTGTTAGGGAGCTTGCAAGCCAGTTAACAATTAATCCTAATACAATTCAAAAAGCATATAAAGAATTAGAAAATTTAGGTTATATTTACTCAGCAAGAGGAAGGGGTAACTTTGTCATGCCAGTAGATGATAAATCAGGAGGGGAAAATAGTGTGGAACTATTGAATAAAATAACTGAACTAGTGAAAGAAGCCAATTATGTGGGTATATCAAAAAAATTTATAATAAAAATAATTGATGATGTCTATAGAAAAAACATAGATAAGGGAGGGATAGAATGATTAATGTTGAACACTTAAGCAAAAATTTTGAAGGCAACAAAGCATTAGATGATATTTCTCTGCATATAAAAAAAGGTTCAATATATGGGTTGGTAGGACCTAATGGTGCTGGTAAAACAACACTTATAAAACACTTAACTGGAGTATATCAACAAGATAACGGACAAATCAAGATAGATGAAAATGTTGTTTATGAAAATAACGAGATAAAAGAAAAAATAGCTTATGTACCTGACGAATTATATTTCTTCCCTCAGTATACTATCAAAAAAATGGCTGGATTCTATAGAGAAGTTTTTAGTACATGGAATCAAGAAAGGTATGAAAAACTAAAAGAGGTTTTTATGATAGATGAAAACAAGAAAATAAACAAACTATCTAAAGGGATGAAAAAACAAGTTGCCTTCTGGTTATGTATATCATATATGCCGGAGGTCATGATACTTGATGAACCTGTAGACGGATTAGATCCTGTAATGAGGAAAAAAGTATGGAATCTAGTAGTACAAGATGTAGCAGAAAGACAAATGACAGTTTTGGTATCTTCACATAATCTAAGAGAATTAGAGGATATATGTGATACTGTGGGTATAATGCATCAAGGAAAATTGCTGATTGAAAGGGAATTGGATGATCTAAAATCCGATGTGTATAAAATACAATTAGCGTTTAAAGGTGAATTTGATAAGAGCATATTAGATGGTACTAAAATACTGCATAAAGAAAATAGAGGGAGTATTTTCTTATATATATTAAAAGGTAACAGAGAAAAAACTATCAGTATAATAGAACAATGTAATCCAGCAATATTAGATATTCTACCTCTTACATTAGAAGAAATATTCATATATGAAATGGGAGGTGTGGGTTATGAAATCAAAGACATCATTCTATAGTAAAACATGGTTATGTAATGATTTGAGAGCCTATGGATGGTTTGGAATTGTTTATACTATATTTTTCTTTTGTATGATGCCATTACCTACTTTATTGAGCTATTCCAATGACAATTATAATACTAATTATATTATGAAAATTTTTGATTTTGAAAATTTTTTTATTAATATTGTACTTCTTACTTTACCAGTTTTAGTAGCTATACTTTTATTTCGTTACTTACAAGTAGTACGTTCATATACTATAATACATAGCTATCCATATACTAGGGTACAAATATTTAATAGCCATATTCTAGTAGGATTAATACTCTTATTGGTACCATTACTATTTAATACAGTATTGATGATAATAATAAATACAATTGTGGGATGTCCCACTAATAATATGTTTTATCTCAGTTGGTTTTTAAAAACTTCTGTATTATCATCAGCTATTTTTATAATTAGTTCATTCATAGGCGTTATAGTTGGCGGTTCTATATGGCATTTAGTTTTTTCTTACATATTTTTATTGCTTCCTGTAGGGTTAATAATTATGGTTTTATATTTCCTGAATATTGTTGTTTATGGATTTTCCGATAGTTATTATTCACAAGCTAATTACTTGTGTCCATTGATAATCAACAATATGAGTAGTTTTAGTGTTGGGGTAAATATGAGCATTATTGCTTATATAATATATATTATAATTTTCTACCCATTTGCTCTATATTTATATAAGAGAAGAAACCTGGAGAATGTTTCTAGTATCATATGTTTTAATATATTTAAAGTAATATTCAAATATGGTGTGACTTTTTGTTTTATGCTTGGAGCAGGTGTTGTTTTTTGTTATTGGTACCGAAATGATGAATCATTAATTAGATTCCTAACAGGTGGTTTGGTCGGAGCTGTAATAGGATATTTTCTATCTGAAATGTTGCTACAAAAACAAATTAATGTATTTAGGAAATATAAAGGACTACTTATCTACAGTTTAGTTATCATAGTTGTAGTAATGGGTTTTAAGTTAGATTTGTTAGGTTATGAAAAAAGAGTTCCCAAAGCAAAAGATGTTGAAAGTATAGAATTTTATTGTGAGTATAGTCATAGATTTTTTTGGAATTCTTATTACTCTGAATATGATACTGAAGAAATGATAAACTCTATTATAGCGCTTCATACTGAAATAATTAAAGAACGACCAACAGAAGGTAATGCGATAAATATTTCATATATGTTAAAAGATGGTAATAGTATAAAAAGAACATATTTAATTGATGGAATAGAAAAGTATGATCAATATTATAAATCGTTATTTGAATCAATAGAATTTAAGGAAAATCATTATGCACTATTAACAAATGATCAAGAAAATATATATAATGCCAATATTTATCCAGACAGTCTTAAGGAAAATATTATAATAAAAGATCCACAAGAATTAAAAGAATTTATATCTATAGCTAAGCAAGAAATAATAGATGAATCCTATGAAGATATGAAAAAAAGTATTAATCTAGCAAGAATAAATTTTTATGGAAACAGTAAAGAAGGACATAATATTACATTAGATGTACAACTAAAAAGTAATTATACTAAATTAATATCTTGGTTAAAAGAAAAAGGATATTACGATGATATTGTGATTTTACCGGAAGATATTAGCGAAATGGCCATAACAACTTCATATAGATATGAAGATAAAGAAGATATATTTAATCGTACTGGGGAGTATAATTATATATATATTAAAGACAAAGGTAAAATACAACAAATTTTAAATAGTAGGGTTAACATCAGCGAAAGATATGATGATACTAAAGATATGATTGTATATATAAAGTATAATTCTATTGATGATATAAAGACCATTCGTATAAGTGCTGAACGTGCACCAGAATTTATTCTTAAACAATAGAGTTAGAGATAATTTTTAACACTTGATCCATCAGGGATAAGAGTCGGGGGTATTGGTGATGGTTGAATTAATTGAACAAGAAGTGAAAAAACATGGAGACAGAGCAAAAATATTTCCTGCCAGAAATCTAAAGAGACTTGAACAAGATTCCAGAAATACTATGGACAGTGGATTATTGGACAAGTTCCAAAAAAATATTGTTAAAGGCTTTCAGGATATTAATTTACCTAATCTTGATTTTACCATTCGTTCAATTATTATAGTTGCATCACCAAGTCCCTCATCAGTAACAGTTAACTTCAATTGGCAAGGTGAGAAAGTACCATTAAAGATTCCTTCCACATATATGGATATGACTACCGCACCATTAAGAATACAACATTATTTAAGTGACTTTCTAAAATCTATGGATTATCAAATAAAATATGCTCCAAGATTACCTAGAAATCTATTAGCTGTAAGAAGTGGATTGGGTACATATGGTAGAAATAATCTATGTTATGTGGAAGGTTTAGGCAGTTTCATTAATCTTGTACCTTTTTATTCTAATATTCCTTGTGAAGATGATATTTGGCATGAAATGTTTCAAATGGATGTCTGTAAAAGCTGTAGAGCTTGTTTGGATAATTGTCCAACTGGAGCAATTGTCGAAGATAGATTCTTGATGAAAACTGAAAGATGTCTTACCTATTACAATGAAGTTGATTCAAAATGGGATTTTCCAGAGTGGGTAGACAAATCTTCACATAATAGCATATATGGATGTTCCAGATGTCAGGATGTATGCCCTGTCAACAAAAAATATATAGATGATAATAAAATCAAGCCTATAGAATTCACTGAGGAAGAGACTAGTTTATTACTTGAAGGTAAACCTATTGAAGAATTGTCAAGAAAAATGAAACGAAAAATAAAGGTATTGAACATGTCTGATTATCTTGCTGCTCTACCTAGAAATCTTAATATATTCTTGCGTTAGTTGCAGTTATTGTAGCTTTAT
Organism: Vallitalea maricola; assembly: GCF_036985595.1. Lineage (NCBI taxonomy): Bacteria > Bacillati > Bacillota > Clostridia > Lachnospirales > Vallitaleaceae > Vallitalea > Vallitalea maricola. Next base: position 20,846 of record NZ_BTPU01000086.1, read on the forward strand.
TTAAAGTGGGTTAATCAACCCACTTAATCTGTTTCCAGCGTTCTTCTCCATCATTCTCCTGAAGTTTGCCTTCAGTACTTCTTCCATCTTCTATATATTGTATTAATAAATTCTTCAACTCATTTACTATATCCTCATGTTCATCATACACGTTGAATCTTTCCCTGACATCTTCTTCAAGATTATATAGCTGTATTGGAGGATATTTGTCATCTGTAGTACCTGGTTTAGGGTCACTCCATCCACCAGAGTCAGGACACATCTCTAATTTCCATTTGCCTTTTCTAATAGAAAATGAACCATTGATAGAATGATGAACCATTGCTTCTCTAACTGGTAAATCATTTTGTTCTTTCCATATAGGAAGATTGCTTACACTATCTTCTGCAACATTATCATCTAAAGAATCACCAAATATATCTGAAATAGTAGCAAAAAAATCAATTAAGCAAACAGGTTCATTACATTGTATATTTGGACGAATGGTATCAGGCCATTTAACTATAAGGGGTATACGATGACCACCTTCATAAATATCAGCTTTTGTTCCACGATAGATATAACTTGGGTTATGACCATATTGGGCTAACTCCTTATAATCTGCCGCGAGTGAACAACCATTATCACTAGTAAAAATAACAATTGTATTATCATCTATACCCAGTTCCTTTAACTTGGCATTAATCTTACCAACTACATCATCACACATAAGAACAAAATCACCATACTCATTGGTACCAGATTTCCCTTGAAACTCTTTAGAAGGTAGAATAGGGGTATGAGGTGCATTAAGGGGAAAATATATGAAGAAAGGTTCATCTTTGTATTCTTCAAGCTTACCTAGAACTCGATTAGTAAAATTAGGTAATACTTCCTCATGCACAAAATCAGCACCAGTAGGACCTTTCCTAAAGAATTTCTTATTATAAGCTTGGTTCATTTTACAGGTTTCTTGTATAGTTGTACAACCTTCTTCCCTATCAGGTAATGCTGTAACATTCATATTTTCAACATAGACATAAGGAGCCATATCTAACGATCCTGCGATACCATAAAAATAATCAAAACCATGATTGACAGGAGTATCTTTTAAAGGCATTGTATAATCAATACTTTCTTTATCCTTAGAATCCTTATAGGTCCACTCCAATCCTAGATGCCATTTTCCGATACAGGCTGTTTTATAACCTTTTGATTGTAGATAAGAAGCTACAGTTGGGCGATTGGATTCAAGAAGGGGCTTGTCATAACCAAATAACACTCCTTCCTTTAAAGGACTTCTCCAACAATATCTACCTGTCAAAATACTATATCTTGAGGGTGTGCATACAGATGAAGCAGCATGGGCATCAGTAAAATAAATTCCCTCTTCACACATCTTGTCAAAATTAGGTGTTTTGAAAGCAGCTCTTTCATTAAGATAAGATACATCACCATAGCCCATATCATCAGCTAGTATGTAAACAATATTAGGTTTTTTCATATAATTCCTCCTGACTAAAACTTTACAATTATACATTACCCTTATATAATATCCATATATACTTAAATGAACAATAAACATAAGCGAATAAAAACTTAAATATTATGCAAAGGGGTGAAAGACTTGTTTGATTTCATACCTTATCTAATATCTGCTAACTACACTCAACATAGAAGGAGATTTCAACCAAATCATGTTTTTGAAGAAAGGATAACCAAATCCTATGAGTTGGTATATTTCTTAGATGATAGTAATTGTAAAATGATTCTGGATAACAAGGAATATAAGATAGTAGGGGATACAATAGTTTTTAGAAAGCCTAATCAACATAATCAATCTTTCATGCCCTACGAGAGTATATTACTATGTTTTTCACTGGAAACATTAAAAAAAGAAAATAATGATTACAATAGTGAAATGAATCAACAGGGCATCACAATGGATAGAAATATTAATAATTCTTTTATAGATAATATAAAAACAACATATAACAAATTAGATCAGGGAAATTATAGGAGAATATTTGAGGATATATACAAAGAGTCATTGCTTAACAGGCAGTATTCAAGTTATTACTTTTCTTCAAAACTTATGGAAATACTTTATAGACTATATCATGAAAACAACTCCAGTCTATATACTAATGATGAACAAGTAACTGATGAAGATTTATTGGTTATACTAAGTTACATACACAGTAACTTAAATAATTGTTTTACAGTCAAAATAATGAGTAAAGAATTATCTATAAGTGAGAGGTCCATATATAAGCTTTTCAAAGAACAGCTAGAAACAACTCCTGTACAATATATTAATGAATGTAAACTCAATTATTCAAAGAAATTGCTATTAAATTCTAACATTTCCGTACACAAAATAGCTATAATGAGCGGATATGATAATTCAACATATTATATAACATTATTCAAGAAAAGATATGGAATAACTCCTCTTCAATACAGGCATAAAAGAGTAGAAACATAATATTTTATGATAGGAAAACAGAAAGAGATAGATTTTGTCAGCTAAGCAAAATCTATCTCATAAATCAAATAACAAAGTAAATATAAATATGAAATAATTACTATTACAGTATTTCTTCAATGAAAATATTATTCTCTTGTTCCAAATCCAATAAAACATTATCAATCTGAACTATTGGTCTTGAAGGTGATTTTTTGTGGATAAATTTGATTTCACATTCTTCACCTGTAGATAACCTTGCAATACTTCCAATATAATTATGAGCGATATGCTCTAAAAAAGTATACATGTAATGAGTATCCAGAATACCGTAACATTCTTCTTCGAATATTCTAATAACCTTAAAAGGAGAATAGCGTTGATGATAAGTACGTTCTGATGTCATAGCATCATATATATCTACTATGGAAACAATCTTGGCATAAGGATGAATTTTGTCCCAGTCCAAGCCAAAGGGATAACCTGAACCATTCATTTTTTCGTGATGAAGTAAAATAGCTTGCTTGATACCTTCATCCATGTCTATATCTTTAACCATATCGTATCCTATCTTTGGATGCTGTTTAATCATTTCAAATTCTTCTGCGGTCAATTTGCCAGGTTTATTAAGAATCTTAGGATCTATTTTCATTTTACCTATATCATGTAGAAGTCCAGCTACAGTTAGAGCTTCTATCTCTGAATCGTCAAAATGAAGCCAATGTGCAAATATATTACATAACATAGATACATTAAGACAATGGGTATATGTAGAATCATCAGAAGTTTTGAGATGGCATAGATGACTGAACAAATCGCTTTGAGTTCCAAGATCTTTTACTAGATTTGAACTTATTGAAAATAAATCAGTAATCTTAACACCCTTACCATTGCTAATTTGATTAAGATTGTCTCTAACTTTGGTTTCCTGTATTTCATAATCTTTGCTGAATTTGATGAAATTCTGTTTGGTTCTAATCTGCTGTGGTGTAAGTTCCCGTTTTATGGGGGACTTTGTATAGATTGGGTCTTCGATAAAATCTTTTATATATACATAGCTAATGTCATATAGAGATAACTTTAGAATATGTCTATCTGTAAGTGTAGTATCTTTTGGAAACAATAATAACCCATTTGAATATATAACGTCCTCAGCTAAAACCATTCCTTCAGCAGCATCTACTGTATTAATTTGTTTTACGGTATACCTTGTCACAACCTCACCCCCAAAAATATTAACTTAAGTACATTATAACAAATATATACAAGTTTTCCAATAAATTTAATCATTAATAGGGCTATATTTCTATTATATAACAAATTATTGTATATAAATAATTATTATAATTGCACATGATGGACTATTTTGGTAGAATTAATCTAACGATAAGCCTATAAAGCTTTTTCTGCTTATGTTTTGACCTGACAAAAAATAGCTTAAATATAGTAGAGAGAAGTGATGAAATGAACAAAATATATATATTTGGTCATCAAAATCCAGATACTGATTCCATATGTTCAACAATAGCATATGAAAATTTAAAAAAGCAATTAGGTTACGATAACTACATTGCTGCTAGATTAGGAGCAATCAATAAGGAAACTGCTTTTGCTCTCAATTATTTTAATGTAGCTCAACCTATGCTCTTAAAAGGTCTTAACCCCCAAGTATCAGACCTTAATCTACCAAAAACTGTAGTTGCTCATGAAACAGATACTGTTAAACAAACTTTAGAAAAAATCATAAGTAAGATAGGACGTTCAATTCCTGTAGTAGATGAAAATGAAAGGTTAATAGGCATAGTGTCTATCTCTGACATAGTTCCCCCGTACTTGGAGATGACTAGTAAAACTGTCCTAAAAGATTTAAACACTCCCTTTAAAAATATAATGACAGAATTAAAAGCAGAGATTTTGATGGGAAAATATCAACACAATAATATTATGGGAAATGTTTATTTAGCCTCTGATTTAACTGGGGACATAGAGTTGACACAAGATGATATAGTTATAGCTGACCGTAAAACAGACATTATTAAGAAATATGAAACCAATGGATGCTGTATGATATTAGGAAATTATAATGAAAATGACAGAATTAATGGTAGAGATTCGTATGAAGGAGTTATATTAACTACTAAATACAGTGTCTATGAAATAGTAAAATTAATTGGGTACAGCGTACCTATAAAGACTATGGTAAGAAAAGAAGCACTAGAATATTTTGTTACTTATGAAACAATAGATGATGTCAAAAACAATATGCTGACCTCAAGACATATGAGATTCCCGGTTGTTGACGAATTTGGATTCATAAAAGGTATGATTTCAAGAAGTAACTTAATAGATATTAACAGGAAAAAAGCTATATTGATGGACCATAATGAAAAGAATCAATCAATAGAAGGTATTGAAGAAACTGAAATTGTTGAAGTTATTGATCATCATAGAGTAGCTAATGTTCAAACAATGGCGCCACTGTATTTTAGGATAGAGCCATTAGGATGTACATGTACTATAGTTGCTAAGATGTATGAAGAAAACAATGTCACCATAACAAAAGAAATGGCAGGTATTATGTTGAGTGCAATAATATCTGATACATTATTGTTTAAATCTCCAACAAGTACAAAAGAAGATAGAAGAATAGGTGAAAAATTAAGTAAAATAGCTGGGGTGGACCTTAATAAATATGGAATGAAATTGATAACAGCAGGTTCTTCATTAAGCGAAGAAACTCCAGAAAATATTATTAACAATGATATGAAGAAATTCATGTTTGGTAAATATAAAGTTATGATATCACAGATAAATACTGGGGATTTTGCAGGGTTTTATACTATATTCAATGATATATCCGGTGAGATGAACAAAATATGTGACGTGGAAAATATTGACCTAGCAGTATTAATGATTACTGATATTGTTGTAGGAGGTACCGAAATCCTTGCTGTAGGAAAAGAAAGGTGGATAGCTGAAAATGCCTTTAACATGGATAAGGAAGACATCAGTATATTCTTACCTAATGTGTTCTCTAGAAAAAAACAAGTAGTACCTATGCTAATGAATGCGGCAAAACTATAAAAGATAACTTTATATTTATTTTGACTTATAATCAATAACTAACATAGCAAAAGAGAGGTTTTAATCATGGAAATTAACTTAAATAAACTCTTACTATCATTATCTTATACATTGGATTTTGTAGAAATGGATATATTAGGTGTTACTACTAATCATTCAAAAAGGGTAGCATATATAGCTAATACTATCGGCAAACAACTTAACATGAATGAAAAAGAAAGATTTGATTTAGTTGCCTGCTGTGTACTTCATGACAATGGGGTCGCTGAATACATGTTAAAAGAAGTCGCTACTACTAAGATCAGCAAGAGAAAACTTGTACTTGAAAATGTAAAGGAACACTGTATAATAGGTGAAGAAAACGTTACAGACTATCCATTCTTGACAGATGTCACTAATGTAATCAAATATCATCATGAAACATACAACGGAAAAGGTTTTTTTGGAAAGGAAAAGGATGAAATACCATTGATGTCTCAATTAATATTTTTTGGAGATCGTTTAGATAATGTATTTAATCTTAGTAATACTGATTATCCTAAGGTGTGTAAAATAAATAAGTATGTAAAAGAACAATCTGGTAAACTGTTTTCGCCTATAATAGTTGATACTTTCCTGAAAGTCAGTGATAAATCAAGTTTTTGGTTAGATCTATATGATGATTTTATTTTCAATGCAATATCTAGAACCATACCTAATATTAATATGACTATGTCATGGGAAGAGTTAGAGCAGGTAACCAAGATTTTTTCCTTAATCATTGATAACAAATCAGCGTTTACGTTAAGACATTCACATGGATTAGCGGCAAAAACTGAAACCATGGGAAAATATTATAAAAAAGATAACATAGAGATATTAAAATTAAAAATAGCTGCTAATTTACATGATTTGGGTAAGTTAGCTATTAGTAATGATATAATAGATAAGAACGGCAAATTAGATGAAACAGAGTTGTATTTAATAAAACAGCATACATATTACAGTAGAATAAGTTTATCCAATATAGATGAATTTAAGGATATAACAGAATGGGCATGCAATCATCATGAAAAATTAGATGGTTCAGGATATCCCTTTGGTTTCACTGGTGATAAACTGGATTTTAACTCTAGACTTATTATGTGTCTTGATATATATCAAGCTTTGATGGAAGAAAGACCTTATAGAAAAGGTCTGACACATGAAAAAAGCATGTCCATCTTAAGAAATATGGTGGCTGATGGATTAATAGATGGTGGAATTGTTGAAGATATTGATATTGTATTTACATAAAAAGAGAAATAATTAAACCCATTTCCTACTAAGGATTTAGGGTTTTCTTTTTATGAAGAAAATAGATTAATAATTGTTTGAAGATTAATGAAATCTTTATAACAAAAATTTTGTCACATAACTTTATATAATTACTATATATGGTATAATTAGTAATACCAAGGAGGAATGTTGATGGGGTACGAATTAAATAATAGTCAAAAGCAGGCAGTAACTCATAATGAAGGTCCTATGATGGTTTTAGCTGGACCTGGGTCTGGAAAGACTATGGTTATAACTCATAGAGTAATTCATCTGATAGAAGAATTAAAAGTAGATCCAAGCAATATTTTAGTAATTACATTTACAAAAGCTGCTGCGATCACTATGCAAAATAGATTTGAGAATTTATCTGATAAAAGTAATAATAAAAAAGTTCTTTTTGGTACATTTCATTCTGTATTTTTTCGTATTTTAAAAAGCTATTACGACTTGAATGTAAGTCAGATAATAATGGAAAATAAAAAACTAGATGTATTCAAAGAAATTGTTAGACAGTTAAAAATTGAATATGAAGATGAAAACGAGTTCATCAATCAGGTAACTACAGAAATATCTTTAATAAAAAATGAACTGATCAATGTTAAATATTATAATGCGGTGTCTTGTTCTAACGAAGATTTCTATAAGATATATAGTCTCTATGAGGCTTATAAAAGAGAGAAGAGATCCATTGATTTTGATGATATGTTAATCAAATGCTATAACCTATTAAGTAGAAATAGTAAAATATTAAGTTCATGGCAATCAAGATTTAGGTACATACTTATTGACGAATTCCAAGACATAAATAGAGTACAATACGAGACAATAAAATTATTGGCTAAGCCAAATAATAATTTGTTTATTGTTGGAGACGATGACCAGTCTATATACAGTTTTAGAGGAGCCAAACCAGAGTTTTTGCTAAACTTTCCAGAAGAATATGAAGATACAAAGAAAATAATCCTTAATAATAATTATAGGTCTACTAAAAACATAGTAAAAATAAGTAGAAGTGTAATCAAGAACAATCAAAAGAGATATATAAAAAATATGATAACCAGTAATAAAGACGGTAACCAGCCTAGTATTATAGAAACAAAAGACATAGGGGATGAAGCAAAAACGGTTGCTGATAGTATATTGGAACTAAGTAGACAAAAGGATATACCATTATCTGAAATTGCAATTATCTATAGAACCAATATTCAATCCAGAGCGGTAATTGATATGTTTCTTGATATGAACATACCATTCATAGTAAGGGATAAATCAGCTATTATATATGATCATTGGGTTGCAAAAGATATGATTTCATATATGAAACTTGCACTTAACATAAAAGACAAAGAAGCGTTAATAAGAATAATCAACAAACCAAAAAGATACATAAGTAAAGCTGTTCTTGAGATATCAAAAAAATATTCTGATAACATGTGGGAAGGACTATATAAACATTCTCAGGAAAAAGAGTGGATGACTAACAGGCTGGATGAATTACAATATCAATTACAGGTAATCAAAAAAAATCGACCTTATGATATAATAAAATATATTAGGAAAGAAATAGGCTATGATGGTTATTTGGAGAACTACGCTGCCTATAGAAAAATAGGGATTGAAGGATTAACTGAAATCTTGAATGAAATTGGGGAAAGCACCAAAAATTTTGACACAATTGATGAATGGTTTAATCATATTGAAGAATATAGAAAGTTAATGGAAGAAAGCAATAATAATATATATAATGACTCTGTCACATTAACAACCATGCATAGTTCCAAGGGATTGGAATTTGGTATTGTTTGGATTATTGGTGCGGTTGAAGGGCTGATACCTCATGAAAAATCTAATAGAGATAAAGATATAGAAGAGGAGAGAAGATTGTTCTATGTAGGAATGACAAGAGCCAAAGAACATCTATACATATCTTACATTAACAACAGATACGACGAACCAGCTGTCCAGTCAAGATTCTTGGATGAGATTTACGATTATTTTTCTACTAAAATTGAAGTTGGAAGTATTATAGACCATAAAAAATTCGGTAAAGGAACAGTTACAAATCTTAACAAAAAATCTGTCACAGTAGATTTTGAAAAGAAAAAGAAGATAAAATTAAATATAAAATTCTGTATACAAAATAATCTAATAAAATGTGAATAAGTTTATAGGGTATAGATATTTATAATTTATTGATTGAGGTGTTTCTAATGGACGTAATAAGAGTGGTGAATATTTATAGTATTGTTACAAGCTTAGCATGGCTATTAATTTTTATTTGTATATATTTAAAGATAGGAAGAAAAGATAAATATCTAATTTATTATATTAAAGGAATAATTGTTTTTATCATATTTTTAGCTTTAGGTTTTGTATTCGAAGAGTTAGCCATACAAGACCGAACTTTGATAGGTATCTTATTTCTTGATATTAGTTATATTCTACTTATACTTAGTACAGAAGTATTTATAACTATTAAAGGCAGGAAAATATGGCTGTGGGCATTTATTGCTGTCATTGGGGCTATTATTGTTACTAAATTAATTAATAGAGATTATTCAATTATTTTGAATATATATATTGGTATCCTATTATCATATATAGGATTTCTGCTACTTAAATCTAAAAAAAATCATAATCTACTGATTGGAAGCTTTTTGATTCTATGGGGGATATTCAATCTTCTATGTCCTATATTATATAAGGTTTATAATTTTGATATGACGTTATATGTAATTAACCGTATCTTCTTCATTTTTTCTGAAGCGTTATTTATAATTGCTTATATATATAAAATGAATATGGATTATAAATATGATAACGAAAATATAAAAAATATATTTAATGCTTCTTCAGTTGGACTTGAACTCTATAATGCAAAAGCTGAATTGATTATCATTAATCCCATATGTCTTGAAATGTTTGAGATAGAAAATTATGATACTGTTATAGGTTCTAATCTATTTGATAGATTCAATATTGCTAATCGTAGTTTAGAACAATTAAAGAGTGGTAAAGATGTTAGTTTTCGAGTGGAATTTGAACTTAATCACGATAATAAAGATAATCCAATAAACAATAATATCAGGCAGAAAAAATTCTTAGAAGTTAAAATAAATATTCTAGGAATCGATAAATTACAACCAGATGGTTACTTTGTTCAGATAGAAGATATATCAGAACAAATATATTCCTCACATAAGCTGGAAAAAAGGATGAAGATGGCAGTCAGTAGTGCTAATTTATATGGATGGGATTGGGATATAAGTAACAATTATTTATATATAGCCCCCATGTTTGCTATATCATTAGGATATGATGGTGAAAAATTTAATGGAAGAGCAACTATATTTTTTAATCTTATAAAAGAAGAGGATTTAGAAATTATTAATAAAGAATTGAGAAAGCATTTTGAAAATATAGAGCAAGTTTTTATTTGTGAATGGAGAATTAAAGATGCTGCTGGTAATTACAAGTGGTACATGGGAACAGGTTCCGTAGTAGAAAGAGATGAAGATGGATTACCTCTAAGGATGGTAGGGATTAATCAATGCATAGAAAGACGTAAGCAATCTGAATTGGAATTATATAATAGTGAAAAAAGATATCGGTCATTATTCGAAACAATGGTAAACGGGTATGCCAGACTGGAAATTCAATATGGAAATGATAATAATATTTGTGATTACAAATGTATAGAAACCAATAGTTCTTTTAATGAAATATTAGGATTAGAAGAAATTGAAGGTAAGAAAGTCAAAGAAATCATTACACATGAAAAGTATTGGATAGCATTAATAAATGATATGCTTAAGAAAAGAAAAAATCAAAGTAGAATTGAACAGTATTCTAGACGATTAGGTAAAATATTAGAAGTTATAATGCATAGATTCGGTGATAATCAAATCATACTAATCATTAGGGATGTAACTAATGAGAGGAATTTGGAGAACATGGTCAGACAGACGGAAAAATTATCAGCTATTGGTCAATTGGTTGGAGGAATCGCTCATGATTTCAATAATCAATTAATGGCTATTAGTGGGGCTGTATCTATTATCAAAACTAAATACGCTGAAAGAAAGGAGTGCATGAAATACATAGATTATATTGAAAAATGTTCTAATAATTCCGCTTCATTAGTTAATAGACTTTTAACATTCTCAAGAGAATCTGATTATAAATTAATACCTATAGATTTACATGGCATCATTAATAGTGTAGTGGAAATACTAGAAAGAAGTATTGACAAAAGGATAAGAATAGAGACATCTCTAGAAGCTGAGAATCATATGATATTAGGTGATGAAAGTCAGATTCAAAATACATTGCTCAATATTGGAATAAATGCTAGAGATGCATTAATTAATGGTGGACAGCTTATATTTAAAACTTACAATATCATAGAATGGGATTGTGATAAGGTTGATGTTAAAGAACAAAAACCAGCAATAGTTACAATTGTTTCTGATACTGGAATAGGAATGAGTGAAGAGGTCAAGAAACATTTGTTTGAACCTTTTTATACTACCAAAGATATTGGTAAAGGAACGGGAATGGGTTTAGCTATGGCTTTTGGAGTTATTAAAAATCATGGGGGATGTATTAGCGTTAATTCTGTTATCAATGTTGGGACAGATTTCACTATAAAATTACCAATATTGAATGAGGAAGGATATACATCTGTAGATGAAGAGGAAAGATTGATAAAAGGTGTAGAAAAGATTTTGGTTGTTGATGATGAGGAGATAATCAGGGATTTATTACAGGAAATGATTGAGATGTTAGGTTATGAGGTAATTACTTATGGTGATGGTTTTGAAGCTATTAGATATTATAAAAATCATGTAAGTGATATTAATCTGGTTTTATTGGATGTTGTTATGCCTAATATTAGTGGAAAAGAGTTAGTGAATGAATTTTATAGTATTAATAAGGATGTTAGAGTTGGATTTTTATCAGGATTTGGTTTTGAAAAGATGGATAAGGGGATAACTGATAGGATAGTTGGATTTATCAACAAGCCGATTAATATTGAGGAGTTATCGTTGAAAATTAGGGAGATGTTGGATCAGCATAAAAGAATAGAGAAGTAAGAGAGTTGGACAACGAGTATACTGATTGTAGTGGCGATCTTGAGTTAGTATAGATTGAGTAGAAATTAAAAATGGATTATGTGAGAGGTTGGGTTCTCGCATAATCCATTATAATTTTACCATACTGTTGTGTCGTATTGTATTAATATTCTTTTTGTTATCAACCTTGATAATAGGTAGCATTGAATAGGTGCTAAGATGATTATTAGTAGTACGTTGTTTATCATGTAAAGTAGAGCTAATAGTGCTACTGTTATGATAACAGCTAATAGTGTTGATGGTAAGTGTTTATTAGCAAGTATAAAAGAATATTTAAATAGTTTCTTTATACCCAATTTTGATGTAGACATAAGAGGGAATATATATAAAGTTATAAATAATAATTCAATAGTCAAGCTAAAATAAACTGGCAATAACCAAGGTATGTCAAGAACACCTTTGGTAATAGAAGTTATGTTGAAAAACATTAATGTGTATAATGCAACTAGTATTAACCATACTAGAGTGGATTTAAGGAATTTGTTTTTGAGTGCTTTGAAAAATGTCTTGTATACGTATCCTTCATCTTTTACTAGGTTATAATATACACTGGTGTATAGAGCGGTTGTTACAGCACCTATAGTTACTCCGAAACCTAGTAAAGAAATAAATGTCCATAAAAGACCTAATACCATAATATCAAAAACTAGACTTCCAATTCTTTGAAACGGTCCATCAATATTAAAAAAGTTCATTATGTATCCCTCGCTTAGTATATTTTTAAAAATATTAACTCTATAATTATCATTATTGGACCAACAAGACGTGATTAGTGATACTTGTTGTTAGTATAAAGTTATTATCAATAATATTATCATATGTATTGATGTAATTTCAATGTGTAAAATCATGTAACTTTGGAAGTTTTTTTGTATAATTTGTACATAATATTAGTAGGATTGTTAATAATGATAGATATTTAGGTATTAGGTAAATATATTTGGTTAATCTACTTAAATTCTGGGAGCCAATCTCCATGGGCTTCAATCAAATCATCACACATATTCTTGATATCATCAATAGATAATTCACTAGAAGTATGTGGGTCAAGCATAGCTGCGTAATAGATGTATTCTTTTTTTCTAGTCAGTGCTGCTTCAACTGTCAATTGATGTACGTTGATATTGGTTTTGTTAAGAGCTGCAAGCTGTAATGGTAATTCTCCTACATAACATGGAATAACTCCAGAGCTATTAACAAGACAAGGTACTTCAACTACACAATCTGATGGCAGGTTAGGAATTAGGCCAGTATTCATGACGTTACCACCAATAGTATAAGAGATATTGGTTTCCATTGCTTCCATTATATATGAGCCGTATTCAGTAGAACGTTTATGACTAAGAGTATTGTCTTTTGTAAGTTCATCTCTTTGTTTTTCCCAGTTGGCTATTTGCTCTACACATCTTCTTGGATATTCATCTAGAGGAATATTATATTTTTCTATAAAATGAGGATATTTGTCTTTTATGAAGTAAGGCATATATTCTGCATTATGTTCACTTGATTCTGTTACGTAGTATCCAAATTGTTTCATGATTTCTAGACGAACCATATTACCATGAGGTGTTTCAAGAGCAGCAGCTATTTTCTTGATTTCTGGATAAAGATCAACACCATTACTAGTAATTTCTAATAACCATGCCATATGATTGATACCTGCTATTTTCCATTGAAGATTCTCTTTTTCCATACCAAGGTCCTTTAATAAATGAGGGACGCAGGCTTGAACACTGTGGCATAATCCAACTGTTTTGATACTTGTCGCTTTTGACATGGCTAATGTCAGGATAGACATAGGATTAGTATAATTAAGAAGCCATGCTTTAGGGCAGACTTCTGCCATGTCCTCAGCAAAATCCAACATCACAGGTATTGTTCTAAGTCCTCTGAATATACCACCTATACCAAGGGTATCTCCAATAGTTTGACGAAGACCATATTTTTTGGGAATCTCGAAATCAGTTACTGTACAAGGTTTGTATCCTCCAACCTGTATAGCATTAACTACATAATTTGCATTTCTTAGAGCCTCTTTTCTATTTTTATAACTTATGATTTCAGCTCTGTTATCGTTAATATTCTTATTTAAAGTCTTTAACATAGTTTCTGATTCAGCTAATCTTTTTTCATCAATATCATATAGAGCTATATGGGAATCTCTCAAAGCCTCTGACAGCATACAATCTCCTAATACATTTTTAGCGAATACAGTACTTCCTGCACCTAGAAAAGTGATTTTTGGCATATTAAAACCTCCTATATAATTTATAATAATAATATAGCTGGTTTAAATAATATATTCTATGGTATAATGTTTTTATAACATGGTGAAATGTTGTATAGTTGATTAAACATAATAATTCAGAAGAGGTAAAAGATTATGCAATATGATTATGAAGCATATAGTACAGATTTAATATTCTATCATAGTGGCTCAGAGGTGTGTAAACCTAGTCACTCATATGGACCAGCCATAAGAGATCATTATCTTATCCATTTTATAATTAATGGTAAAGGTATATATAAGGTTGGTGACAAGATATATGAATTAGGTAAGGGCAATGCTTTCCTAATATGTCCAAATGTTATAACATACTACAAAGCGGATAAAGCAAAACCTTGGTCATATATGTGGGTTGGATTTAGCGGACAGAAAGCAAAAGAGTATCTGCAAAAAGCTAACTTGGACCATAAGAATCTAATATTTAACTTTACAAATGGTAGCATTCAAGAGATACTTAAGCAATTGAATAACTGCAACCAACTAAGTGTATGTAAGGATTTCAATCTATTAGGATATCTATACTTGCTACTAGGCAAGATGATAGAAGAAAGTCTCAACATAGATAATGAAAAGGAAATCAAAAACAACTATGTGGAAGAAGCTATCATATATATAAAAGCTAATTATTCAAGAAATATAACTATTATAGATATTGCAAAATATCTTTCTCTTAACAGAAGTTATTTATATATTCTATTTCAACAACAATTACGTATATCACCACAACAATACCTAATTGAGTATAGAATAAATAAAGCTTGTGAATTAATGGAATCAACAAGGCTGACTATTTCACAAATATCTAGGTCTGTAGGATATAATGATCCTCTTATGTTTTCTAAAATATTTAAAAAATATAAAGGATTATCACCGAAATATTATAGAAATTCCATACAAATAATTGAAAAAAAATAGAATCTTAAAAAAATATTAAAGATTTACTGTTAAGTATTAATAAGTAGTTGCCGATATATCATAAGGAGTTTTTTAATTTAATTTTGTACAAATATTGATTTTAATGTAGAAAAAGTTATATAATATGGTTAAAAATAGTAAATAATGGGGTGGGTTAATTTGTTCAGTAATGTGATATATTCTAACGAATACTTGGAGTTAATTGAAGAAGAGGAACAATATTATGTGAGAGTTTTCGAAAAGGGATATAATTTAAATGATTTTAATAATATCATGTTACAATATCCTCGTATTAATCTTACCTGCTTTTCTGCTCTTACTTCTGCAATTACATTAGCATCTGGTAAAATAATAAAAATCGGCATAAAGAAACCATTAGTAGAGCTATCAGTAAGTAAAGATAGATTAAAAGGTTATGTAACAATTAATATGACATGTGAAGAATTTGATAGCAGGGATAAATCTGAATTAGTTGAGATAGTCATGCAAGCTATACAGCATTCCAATATAGTGTATGGTATTGATGTACATGATATAGTTAATATTATTCAGCCCCTAAAGAAAATCCAGATAGCTGAGGGAGTGCTTCCTACTAGAGGAAAAGATGCAGAAATCAAACTATATAAAATTGAAGAAGTAAAACCACAAATGATTGAAAATGAGAATGTTAATCACTATGAACTTAACCTGATAAATAAGGTAGAAAAAGGTACTTGGCTTGGTGAAAGAATAGAACCCAAAGAAGGGGTACCAGGTAAAACAGTATGGGGCGAAATAATACCTGCTCAACCAGGCAGACAAGTTAACCTAGAATATGATAAGAAAACAGTAACAGAGAGATACGATGCCAAAGAAGATAAAACCATTCTATATGCGAAAAGGACAGGTGCGGTCATATATCAAAATAACATCATAGGTGTATGTAATTGCTTAGAAATAGATGGTAATGTTTCATTCAAAACAGGTAATATTGATTTTGATGGATTTGTTGATATTAAAAATTCCATAGAGGATAATTTTATCGTTAAAGCAGACCATGACATCCAAGTAATGGGAGATATGGGTGTAGGTAGCGTGGATACTATAGAAAGTAGAGATGGCAGTATCTATATAAGAGGTGGAATTGCAGGAAAGAATAAAGCTAAGATCATATGTAATGGAGATTTGTATACCAAATTTGCATCAGAATGTACTATAATATGTGATGGAACTGTTAATATTGGTTCCTATGCAATTAACTGTAATATAAAAGCCAAAGAAGTTAAACTTGAATCCTATAAAAGCAGAATCATAGGTGGAAACATTGAGGCTAGTGTAAAAGTTCAAGCTGGGGAAATAGGCAATCGAACTGAATCTTATACCAAAATAACTGTAACAGGATTTGAGAGAAATAAGATAAAGGAAGAATACGACACAATTATCTTGACAATCAAAAAAGTGAAAGAAAAGATTGCACTATTGAAACAAAAACTGTCAATCTATTCAGCAGCCAATCTCAGCGATTCTCAAAAAGCTGATTTTGATAAATTGAATGATGAATTTGAGTATTATAGGGATAGTCTAAAAAAATTATATAACAAGCAGAAAAAATATGTTTCTTACTTGCATGCAAAAGGCGAAGGAGAAGTAAAAGTAACTAATTGCCTATATCCTAATGTATCAATAAGCATAAAATCATGTAATACTCACTGTAACAAATTTTTGAATACACCAACATCATTCTATGTATTAAATAAAGAACTTATCAAGGCATAAATTAGACGTGCCTTTATATTGATCAGGAAGAAGGTACCCAAATATGGCTTACGAACAAATGCTGTATAATATACTTGAGCACCATAGGAAAAATGAAGATATAAGTAAAAAGGTATATAGATATACCGGTTTAATACATGCTATTGAATTTTTTTCTCAGAAGTTTAATTTAGACCACATAGAAAAATATATTTTTGAATTTACTAATGAATTATTATTACCTGATCAAATAGCTGTATTTATCAGAAAAAACCATGAATACAAGTTGATGCAGGTTAATGGATATAATAATGATGAATATACTATTGAATATAATGAATCTTTTGATGAAATAATTAAATATAACAGCGGATTATTAAGAGAAAATAATCTGAAGACATATTTTTCAAAAGACATATTTAGTGATTTTGAATGCAATTTTATTATGCCGCTAATTATGGATTGTGAATTATATGGATTTATATTTGTTAATAGAAATAATGAAGAATTTACAGAGGATGATGAGATCATTGCTAATGCTCTAATGAACCTGTTTTCAACATCATTGTCTAATTATAAATATTTCAAAGAATTAGAGAATGTCAGTAAACAGCTGAATGAAAAGTTATTCAGCCTATTTGCCATTAATCATTCATCAAAGGCTTTATTAAGTAGCTTGGATTTAGGTGCTTTATACAGATTATCCATAAGTGCTTTTGCAGAACTTACCCAAAGTAGTTTCACTACTTTTTTCTTATATGATTCTATTAGTAGTAGTTACAAATTAATGAGCTTGAAAGATGTATATAACTCGAGTTCAGTTATGTTCATCAATCTATATCCTACTAAATCAATAAATGATACTAAGATCAGGATTTTAACGGATATGAGTAATAAATCACAGGAGAAACAGTTCTATGATTTGTTTGAAAATTCACGAGAGTTATTGAAAGATGTTAAAATCAGCTATGTGGTATCGCTCTTGAAAAAGAATAAATTAGTTGGATTTGTTACGTTAGGACCAAAAGTGAATGGTAACAAATATGAACACAGTGTATTTGAATTAATTGAAAGCTTGGCTTCATCTACATATATAGCAATCAATAACGCTAAGAATTTCCAGAAGACCAATATGCAGAAGGAAATCATCAACAATAAATTGGCTAGATTGGTTAAATTGAATGAGTTAATGAAAAATATTAATATCGCTAGTAATATGGAGCAGCTTATTGATTTAACTTTAAGTACTCTCAGTGTTTTTTTTGGAGTCACAAGCGGCTTCATAGGATTATATGATAATGATAAAGATGAAATTAATATAACTAGATCAATAAATATAGATAGTAATTTAACACATATACCCTTACAAGACGAGCTGCTACCTCTGAAATTAGGGGAAAAGATAATATTGAATAGTGAAGCTGATGTAGAAAATACTTTTGATCCTAAAATAGTTGAATGTTTTAATAATACATATAGTGGAGCCTTATTCGTGCCAATATTTGTCGATGAGAATGAGTTGAAACTTTTGGGTGTTATTGGTATACTAGCTATTAAGGATAAGATTTTAGGAGACGAAGAGAATATTATTACTTTAGAATCTATTGCTAATCATATTGCACCTATCATGTATCAGTTTATATCGCTTAGTAAGATAATAGATCAGTATAGACCTGACTATCAAGTAGTATTTTTAAATGATTTGAAACAAGATGTGATTGAAGCAGAAGAGTTCTATTTAGAATTAAAGATTATACATATAAAAGTTGGTGTAAATTTTACATTTACGAGAATAAACACTGATAAATTACGAAAACAGTTTGAAAAAGTATATCCTGTAGATAACATGAATATTTTTGTTATTAGTTTTGATAAAGAACCTGTAAATGATATTATAAGTATACTTGGTGAGAATATTAGTTGTAAACAATATGACTATGGTAAGGATTTTGACTCGTTTGAAGAATTTGTTGCAATTTATTCATAATGTATAGGTAAAGCTATCCATATCCTAAAATACTTTACATAAACATGATACGAAAGAGAGAAATTATGAAAAAATATCATATAGACAATTTTATCATTTTAGGGAAAAAATATTATGAAGAAGATAATTTATTAAAAGCATTATATTATTTTAATAAAGCTTATGATTATGGTAAAAATAATGATACCGAGTTATTATTAGATATTGCTATCATATATGATGAGTTAGATGACTATGATAATGCACTAAGAGTATACAAGGAAGTTCTAGCCAATGATGATTCAGAAGCAAGAGCATACTATGGTATTGCAATCCTCCATGACCATAAAGATAACTTTGAAGAAGCGATACCATATTATAAGAAAGCTATAGAATGTGATCCATATTATACAAAAGCCTATTTTTTTCTTGCTTATGCTTACGATTATTTAGGTAAAATAGAAAAAGCAATTGAGAATTACAATAATGTACTAGAAATTAATCCATATGATTTCTGGGCATGTATTAACTTAGGTTCTATATATGAGCAGAGAGATGAAATTGACAAAGCCCTAACATTAATGACAAAAGCTCTGGATATTGATAACAGGCATTACATGGTATTATTCAATATGGGTGTACTCATGTCCAAGCAAAACAAAATTAATCAGGCTAAAAAATATTACGAACAAGCTATAAAATATAATAAGAACTACCCATACTCCTACTTGAATCTGGGTGTTCTGCATAGAGATGAAGAAGAATACAGGGAAGCAATCATAGTATTCACTGATGGAATTAATAATAATGAAGATTCAGTCTTCCTATATTATAATCGAGCTTGTTGTTATATGAAATTAGAGCTAATCGATAATGCTGAAAAAGATATCCTAGATGTACTTAGATTACATCCTAAGATGGCAGAATATGTTCAAAATGATAGAGACTTACAAAGTCTCATCAATTATTCAGCATCCATAAGATGTATGTTAGAAAAAAGCGACGCTATTGTTTGAAAAAGTTTATTTACTTAAGGAGTGATTTTAATGACAGAAATATATGATTTGATAATAATAGGATCTGGTCCTGCAGGTATGGCTGCAGCCATCTATGCTCAAAGAGCAATGTTAAAAACTATGGTACTAGAAAAAGATGTTCCAGGTGGTCAAGTAATCAACACCTATGAAGTTGATAACTATCCAGGAATTCCAGATATTACAGGATTCGAGCTAAGTACTAAAATGAGAGAACACGCTGAAAAATTAGGCATAGAAATAAAATCAGAAGAGGTAGTGGACCTTTTACTAGAACAGACAGTAAAAGTAGTCAAGACAACTGACAACGAATACCAATCAAAAGCTATAATCATGGCTACTGGTGCTAGATGGAAAAAACTAGGTGTAAAAGGTGAAAAAGAACTTACCGGAAGAGGTGTATCCTATTGCGCTACTTGCGATGGTGCTTTCTTCAGAAACATGGAAGTTGCTGTAGTAGGCGGTGGTGATGTAGCTGTAGAAGACGCAATCTTTCTAGCTAGAATGTGTAAAAAAGTATACCTCATACACAGAAGAGATGAACTAAGAGCAGTAAAAATATTACAAGACAGTTTACTAAAACATGACGAAGATAAAATAAAAATACTATGGAACACAGAACTACAAGAAGTAATTGGCAAAGACCAAGTAGAAAAAATTTCAATCATCAATAATAAAACAAAAGAAGAATCCATCCTAGACATTGATGGCCTATTTATTGGAATCGGTACAGAACCTAACTCACAACTTATCCAAAATAAAGTAAAATGTGACGAAAAAGGCTATGTATTAACCGATGACTCTTGCCAAACAAGTGTAAAAGGTGTATACGCCGCCGGAGATATAAGACAAAAAACCCTAAGACAAATTATCACAGCCGCAGCCGACGGAGCCACATCCGTTTACGCCGCCGAAAGATACATCCTAGAAAATTTCTAAAATGAAATCTATTTAACATACTAGAATGAGTACTTTACAACTAAATAACTCTTTTACTCAATTAAGAGTGCCAATCGCATAAACAAACCATATACAGTGATATAACGACCTTTTACGGCTTGTTGCCATACCTCTAAACCAACTAAAAGCAACAAACGTAACGAGAGTGATATCACTGTATATGGTTTTACTATTACTACCGTTGTCTATAAAAAAACAGCATTAAAGGACTGCATAAACAGTCCCCCAACACTATTATGTACAATTTTACCACTTACATAATAAAGAATATTTTTTATGAAAAAGCAAGGCTTTAAGCTATTTAATAACTCTAGTGGCACCTATATAAGGTAAAAGTCTTGAATCACTTAAATTATTAATGATAATTCCAGTTTTTCTGTTGTTTGCATGGATAATCTGGTTATTACCAATATATAAAGCTACATGGGATATCTTATTTCTATATCCAAAGAATACAAGGTCGCCAGGTAATAAATCATTTTTTGACACTCTATACCCGTTATTAATTTGTGATCTGGAAGTTCTACTTATACTTATACCAAATTTTTTCATTACTTGTTGTGTGAAACCAGAACAATCCACACCTTTTGTTAAACTATTGCCACCCCATACATAAGGGTTGCCTAAAAATTGTTTTGCATAACTAACTACTTGTTGTCTTAAGCTTGAAGAATCTGTAATGGTCTTCTCATCAGAAATAACTACATAATCTTTATATATATAACCAGTAGACCCGTTTGGTATTTTAATAGAAACCCATTCTTCTAATTCGCTTAATACTTCAAAAGTATTATAACGATAGACTTTACCTATCTTTTTAGATGTAATAGATGGTTGTTGTCTAACATTAAGTATATTTGTGTTTACAGTAGCAACTTTTTTTGATTCCTTTTCTGTAGTATCTTGTGATGTGGATAAGGATTTTGAATCTGAAGATTTAGTTTCAGATAAACTATTTATATGCATATATCCTTTACCATTCATAGTACTAACATAGAGCCAATCTCCAGTTTGGTATTCTATGCTGACTAGTTGTCCTTTATCAATAGTTGCTAACACATTACCTAATAGATTTGGTGAATTTCTAAGTTCAGCTTTAGTTGTTACAACTTTTGAATTGCTGGAATTCTCAATGTTAACGTAATTGCTATGTACATATGCATTGCTTAACAAATCAAGATCAATTTTAAACCAGTTATCATTTGTAGAAATGATTTCTAGTTTATCACCCAAATGAACATGATCAACTATAGAACTGGTGGTACTAGGGCCACTTCTAACGTTAAGATTCTTTACATTAACAGCACCTATGGTAGCAGCGTTAACGTTAAGTGTTAAAACTAATCCTCCTAATATACCTAGAGTAACTTGCTTGATACCTCGCCTTTTCATAATTAAACCTCCTAATGCTAATGTTATTATTTGTAAATACTAAGGAAAAATATTCTAAAAAAATAGATGTTACAAAAATGTTAACTAATTATTACACGATTATTATAACCTTAATCAAGAAAAAATGCAATAGTTTACTTTAATTACCAGTAATTTCCTCAAAAAGCATTTGATTTAAGTATTGAGAGCATATTTTATTAAGCATAGAGTTAATAATTAATTAATAAATATTTAATAACTAAAAGGGCAAAAAAAGAGCTGCTTATAAAAGTCAGCTCTAGTGATTATTATTTAGTACCGAATATTCTATCGCCTGCGTCACCTAAACCAGGAGTAATATATCCAATATCATTTAATTTTTCATCAATTGCAGTAGTAAAAATTTGAACATCTGGATGATGAGCAATTACTTCTTCAATTCCAGGTTTAGAAGTTACAAGACACATGATTTTAATATTTTTAACACCATAAGATTTTAATAGGCTTACAGCAGCAACGATTGAACCACCAGTAGCAAGCATTGGCTCTGTAATAATTACTGTTCTTTGTTCAATATCTTTTGGAAGTTTACAATAGTATTCCACAGGTTGAAGAGTTTCTTCATTTCTATATAAACCAATATGTCCCACTTTTGCAGTAGGTAATAAACTTAACATACCATCTACCATACCAAGACCAGCTCTAAGAATAGGAACAATAGCAAGAGTTTTACCACTTATTACATTTGAAGTAGTTTTGCAAATAGGTGTTTCAATAGTAGTTTCCTTTAAAGGTAAATTACGTGTAACTTCATAACCCATTAACATAGCAATTTCTTTGACAAGTTCTCTAAAATCTTTAGATCCAGTGTTCTTATCACGTAATAATGTAAGTTTATGTTGAAGCAATGGATGATCTAATAATTTTACATTTTCGTTCATACGGATAATTCCTCCCTTATAATTTAAAAAAAATAGAACGAGCGTTAATAAGAAATATTATTTATTATAAATTTCACTTATTAATTTGCATACAATTTTTATATTAATATATCTACTATTGTTTGTCAATCAAATCTTATAAAATATAAAAAAATAATGATTATCCTGTTTTATTTTAATGTTATTTTATGGTATAATTAGAAATTGAAAAATATATAAGTTAAGTTATCGATTATATGTGAACAAGGAGAGATCTATTATGGAAGAAAGAAGAAAATATAAGCGTTTACCCATAAAATTAGAACTTGAAATTAATTCTCTTTTTAAACAGAATAATGACATAATAAAACTTGATAATAAGACCATTGAGGTTATAGATATTTCTAAAAACGGTATTGGCATATTATGTAGGGATGAATTACCTCTCAACTATTATTTTAATGCAAAAATAGAATTTGATGAAAAAAGATACTTTTACTGTGTACTCAAAATAATAAGAAGTAATAAATCCGGAGATAAATATTGCTTAGGCTGTGAATTCGTAGGACTTGCTGAATTCTTGGCAGATAAAGTTGATGAATATGAGAAAATATTAAATAAAAAATAATAAGGGAAAGTGACGTTATATTTAAGTTAAGGTAACAGTGGCTATGTATAGTCGCTTTCTTATTATGTAATAAAAATTATAAGGGGTTATATCTATGTTTCTGTAATAAAAGGGGTGAAAATAATATGAACGAATTGGATAAAGCAATAAAAATAGATAGGTACTATGTTAATTCCAAAGCATTAAATGAAACATACGACCAAATTTATATGTATACAGATGTTTTCATTACATATATGGGTTCAACAATACAACCTGTAAAAATTGAGTTATGGATGACTGATAATGAAAAGGAAAATTTGGTTGCTGACATAAGATGCGTTTTAACCGCAAAAAATACATCCAAAGTAACGTTAGAAAATGAGATAGATAGTATCAGGACATGGACAGCTGATTTACCAAAATGCTATAGCTTCAAAATAGTTGTAAAAAATGAAAAAGATGAAGAGTTATGCCAGAAAAAATTCGAACATGGTTTTCGATTCATTGAGATAAATAATGATATGATTCATATAAATGGTAGGCAAGTAACTCTAAATGGAGTTGTCTATAAAAATTATGAGCAAGATAATATAGAAGCTATGCAGAGAAAATATATTCAAGATATAAGTATAATGAAGAGCAATAACATCAATACGGTAATTACATATGATTATAACAATGCTGAAGTTTTCTATGATATGTGCAATAAATATGGATTATATGTAATTAATAAACCTATGACTGAACAAGAACACGAAGAAGAAATCTTATTTGATGAAGAAGAAACCAAGAATATAATATACAAATATATTAATTATTCATGTGTAATTGTATGGAATATAGACAGCAGAGTCAATGTACCAATTAATCTATACAAGAAAATAATGTTATTAGACAACACTAGACCAATATACTATGAGGGAAATGCAACAGGACTTAATAATTATAATCCAGTAAGTTTCACTTATAACTTCATAAAAGAAGATGGAAAAATGGATGAAGCATCTAAAGAACATCCCATTGCAGGAAGATTCTTATGTGATTATATAATGATTAGTGACGAAGAAACAGAAGAAATAACCCAAAAAGGTATAGTCTATAATGATAGACATCTAACGCCATACGCATCTGAACTAAAAAAGAAATACGAAATGATAAATATATATCCAAAAGATATCATCAAAGGAATTTTTAGCATCAAAAATTGTGGCGATTCATCTTCCCTTAAAGATTACGATTTTACATGGGAGATTCTAGAGGATGGTATAGTAATAAAAAGTGGTGAATTGACAGATATAGAAATACCTATCAATAAGAGAAAAGATATACATATTGATTATAATATGAAAGATATTCTTGAAAATGCTTGGTACCACATCAATATCAATATGTCTACAAAAACAGAATCATGGTGGGCAGAAAAAGGGTATAATGTGGCATGGGCACAATACAGAATACCATACAAAGCACCTAAAAAAAGAAAAATAAAATCATCAAAAAAAGCTAGATTAAGAGATAGAAAATTGAAAGTAGAAGTGATTGGTGATAATTTTGAAATAATTGTGGATAAATTGAAAGGTAACATCCGTTCAATAGAATTTGATAGACAAGAATATGTCCTATCACCAGTAAAAGTATATATTGACAATGGGTCTAACAGATTAGAGATGTCAAAAGTGAAAGATGTAAAAGTCACTAGCACTACAGAAGGAAGCTATGAAATTGACATCATAAGAAAATGTCCACAGATAAAAGGGAATATCAAGACTACATATATAATAGAACCCGATGGTAGAATAAACATAATTAATAAAATCCGTTCCAGCAATAAATCCATAAAAGTAGGAATGATGTTGGAGATACCAGCTGAGTATAATGATTTTTCATGGCTGGGTAAAGGACCAAATGATACATACCCTGATATTAATAGTGGAACTAAAGTAGGTTTGTATTACTATAATCTGAATAATTCTATAAAAAGTGGCAATAAATCAGATGTAAGATGGGCTGCACTTACAGATAGTGACGGAGAAGGATTATTAGTTGAAAGTTGCAAAGACATACTTCTCAATATCTATCCACGTGTACATAGTTCATATTCTATAAACCAAGAAGAAAATAATAACAAACCAATAATATTGGATGTAAGTTGCACCAGTAAAGCAAAGTACAATATATTTGATACTAGTTCTACCGGTGAAGATGTATACGCATTCAGTATAAAACGGGTTATATAAATAATTATAAGGATGTGAATTATTTCATGAAACCTAATCGTAAGAAAAATAAGTCACAATCGATATTAATAAAATATTTTAAAATATATAAATTCCATTTTTTAGTAGGATTCCTTTCCTTACTAACAGTTGATTTGTTCCAATTACAGATACCTGTAATAACGGGGAATATAACTGATGGATTACAAAGTGGTAATTATGAGTTTAGTAATTTATTGAACCAAGTTCTTACCCTATTATTGATAGGTATTTTGATAGCTTGTTTTAGATTTATATGGAGATACTTCATTTTTGGAACATCAAGAAAGATTGAATATGGTCTTAGAAATGATTTCTTTGGTCATTTGGAAAAACTGTCACTTAGGTTTTTCAATGAACATAAGACAGGAGATCTAATGGCACATGCTACCAATGATTTGAATGCAATCAGAATGATGGTAGGTCCAGGTGTCTTAATGTCTTTGGATGCTATCACATTATGTGTATTAGTAATCTATCAGATGATTACTAAGATAAGTCTTAACTTGACATTGGTAGCTATAATACCTTTGCCCCTAATAGCTATTGGAGGTATTTTTTTTGGAAGAGCAATAAGAGCTAGATTCAAAGATAAACAGGAAGCTTTTGCTCATATGTCAGAGATGGTACAAGAAAATATATCAGGAGTACAGGTAGTAAAAGCTTTTG
>NZ_BTPU01000087.1:0-9485 GCF_036985595.1 Vallitalea maricola
ATACATATACTATTTTGCAAATACCACGTCAGAACAAAACATTTTTTCTGACTTACTTATATATTCCCCAACAAAAAAAGGCATGTACCCATACCTTTTTTATTTTTATATTTAATTATATCTTATTCTTCATCAATACAATCACTATTCACTATTCTAATAACTAAATAACTCAAGAACAATAGAAAACATGAAAGAAATCCATATTTTATTAGTTTTTTAATCATGTCCATTTCCCCCTTTGGTAATAACATATTTATATTATACCAAATAGTAGCCTATAAAAACATTCATTTTCCTTACAAAATTTAGGTACAACCTTACAAGTATGTAAGATTTGAATATCTAATCAATTTGCCTGATTATTGTAATATGTTCCTTCTCAACATCGGATAAAGCTTTGAAAATTTTTTTAATACTGTCAGGCACCTTAGAAAAATAACGTTCGTAAAATTCTATTGCATGCTTTTCTCTTTTATTAGCTTCTATTAATAACAATTCGTCAGTATTATGCTTTTTGTAATCTATCTTCTTAAGACTTGGGAATGTATTAAAACCGCCAAAATTTTTATGAACTCTTGCATGCATCATCTCAATATTACTCAAGTCCTTAAACATTTTTTTCAATTTCTCATCTTTTGCTTGTTTACTAGCTTCTTCATAGAAATCTCCGTTGAACATTTCTAATTTCATTCCCATATCTAATACTTTCCTAGTTTTATCCTCTAAGTCATCTGAATTGAAATTGATATATTCCTCATCATCACTTAGATATTCTTTTGTAACTCCACAAAAAGGACACCTAACTATATCGTCTACTTCATTTTTATCAATAAATGTAGAATCATTCATATTATAGTTTTTATCGTTTATGATCATTCCACATATTAAACATCTTATCTTTTTCACAGTAATCATCTCCCATGTTTTAACTAAGTAATATTATATCATATTATCTCAAATACAACGAGCCTTTTACTTAATACTCGATTTTCACTTCCCTACATAAAATATCTAACTATTTCATCTTTGTTCAAAACATTTATGACATCGCTTTTTTCTAACCAACCTTTTCTTGCCACATTTATACCATATCTCATATAATCAAACTCTTTAATGCTATGGGCATCTGGAGAAATGACAAATTTACACCCTTTTTCTTTAGCATTTTTCATATGTCTCCAATCTAGGTCTAATCTATAAGGATTAGCATTGATTTCAAGAACTACACTATTCTCATTACAAGCCTCAATAATCTGCTCTACATCTATTTTATATCCTTCTCTGCTAAGAAGCAGTCTACCAGTTGGATGTCCTAATATATTCATATATGGATTAGAGATTGCCTTAATTATTCTATTGGTCATCTTGTTTTGTTCCATTTTAAAAGCACTGTGGACAGAGCCAATGATAAAATCAAAGGATTGTAAAACTCTTTCATTATAATCCAGGCTACCATCTGGAAGAATATCTGATTCAATACCTTTCAATATTTTAAAATCGTGATATTTTTCATTAAGGAGATCTATCTCTTCGTGTTGTCTTTTTATATCCTCTTCTGTAAGACCACCTGCATAAATGGCTGTTTTACTATGATCAGTAATCCCTAGATAAGAATATCCTCTATTAATACAATCTATAATTAATTGTTCAATTGTAGCATTACCATCACTATAATTTGTATGAGTATGAAAAACTCCTTTGATATCTTCATTGGTTACAAGAACAGGCAATTCGTTATTCTCAGCAGCCTCAATTTCTCCATAATTCTCTCTTAATTCTGGCGGAATATAGTCCATACTAAACACATGAAATATATCTTCTTCATTATGACATATAATTAATTCATCATCTTTGAAAAGACCATATTCATTCATTTTTATCCCTTGTTTCTTAGCTAGGTGCCTAAGTGCTGTGTTATGTTCTTTGCTGCCTGTAAAATGATGAAGTGCATATGGATATTGCGAATCACTAACAACCCTAATGTCAGCATTCATTCCATTTTGTAACACTACACTTGACTTTGTTTCTCCCTTGCCAGTTATTTCTTTTACATAATAATGAGAAGTGAATAAATCCATCACTTTATCAGGTTCATCACTACTTACTAATATATCTATATCCTTTAACACTTCTTTCTTTCTTCTTAAACTTCCTGCTGCTTCACATCTTTGCACAATACCACTTGCTTTAATATATTTTAGCAACTCTGAACCTAAAACTTCACCAATGGGATAATGAAATTTTTCAGAATATTCATTATAATTCTTTATTCCCTCTAGAATTTTATCTTTAGTTTTTTTACTGAATCTTGGTAAATCCAATAATCTATTATTTTCACAAGCTTCTTTTAACCCTTCTATAGTACTTACACCGAGACTTTTATATATAGTCATTATTTTTTTTGGTCCTAACCCTGATATACGGAGCATACTGACAAGTCCCTTAGGAACGGTCTCTTTTAATTTTGTATAATATTCCATTTCGCCTGTAGTAACAAGTTCAGTTATCTTACTAGTTAATGCTTTACCAAAGCCTTTTATACTTCCTAATCTATTCTCTGAAACCAAAGTCTGTATATCTTCTTGAATGACTTCCAACTTGTTGGCTGCATCATAATAGGCTCTAGATTTAAAGAAATTTTCACCTTTCAATTCTAATAACAACCCTATTTCATTGAGAATTTTTATTATTTCACTCTTTGTCATTATGACACCGCCTCTTTATCATAAATTCTATCATATTAGTAACCATATCTATAGTTATCCCTAACTTAAATATTAGTATTAGCACTTAATAAAATATCTATACTAATCAGTAGTTAAAACAGATATGATATATTGGTGTAATCAATATAAACCCTTTGAATCTATATTTTTATTTGATATAATGTACAATATATAATTATAAATTCTAATGAGAAAGAAGGATTCATATGTGTGGTCGTTTTGTTTTAACATTAGATTATGATATGTTGGTTGATATTATAAAAGGTAGATTCGATATGGAAAACATAGCTTCTAAGCTTGATTATATTCCTCGTTATAATATTGCTCCAAGTCAACAAGTTTTATCTGTTGCCTCAAATGGTAAAAAAGATAGAATAGGTTATTTACGATGGGGCTTTGTTCCTGCTTGGGCAAAAGATACAAAAATAGGATATAAAATGATTAACGCAAGAAGTGAGTCTGTAGAAATTAAACCAGCCTACAAAAAATCCTTTATAAACAATAGATGTCTTATATTATCTAACGGGTTCTATGAATGGAAAAAAGAAGAAAACAGTAAAAAACCCATGTTTATCACTATGAAAAATAACAAACTATTTTGCATGGCTGGTCTATATAGTATATATTATACTAAGGACAAACAAAAAATAAGCACTTGTACAATATTAACAACTACACCTAACACTTTAATGTCCAATATCCATAATAGAATGCCAGTAATATTAAATAAAGGTGCTGAAAAAAGTTGGCTAAATCCTCATATAAAAGATATAACTTATCTAAAATCATTACTGAAACCATACCCAACTTCAGATATGGAAGCTTATGAGGTATCTAATCTAGTCAACTCGCCAAATAATGAAAGCCCATTATGCACAATACCTATATCTTGTTGATTTTTTTCTAAATATTATTCAACCAATTTTTTAATTTACTAACAGACTCAATTTTCGCTTTTAGGGGATCTTTTAACTCTATTTCTCCGATGAATCTATTCCCTTTTAATCTCTCTTTATAATGTTTAAAAGCTTTTCCCTCACCCCCACCAGCATGGCAGCAGAAAAGGGCAATATTCTTATTGATAAATGAATTCTCTGATAAAAAAGTGTTAACTGCTGGAGAAAAATGATTAGCCCATATAGGAGAACCTATAAAAATTGTTTCATATTGATCTAGATTAACATTATATGGTAATAATTCTGGTTTCTTATCTGTTATTGCCTGTCTTCCTCCTATTAAATATTTCAAGAATCCTTTTGATTTAATGTCTTTTTTTAGTTTTAATTCTAATAAATCAGTTTTTTCTTCTCTTTTTATTTCCTCGGCAATAAATCTTGTGTTTCCACCTAGGGAGTAAAATACAACAAGTTTCTTTCCATTATCCATAAGCATTTCCACCTTTCGTTTTTTTATAATCTTGATAAAAGTATACTTTTCATTTGTTCATTACTTAGATTAACAGGATTATTTTTATTATTAGTTGCTTTTACAATTGAATCCAAATCTTGTTCTGTGATACCAAATTCCTTAAGTCTTGGTATTTTCAGTTCATTTATCCAATAGTCTAAGATACTTACCAGCTCTTTACAAGATGTATCTATATCTTTCTCATCACTTCCTGTAAGTATTGCACCTACTTTAGCATATTTTTTCAGATAGATCTCATCTTGTTGTTCTTTTAGTAACTTAATATTAAGTTTGACTGCCTCAGGCAACAATGTACCGCATAAAACCCCATGTGGTATATCTGCATAACCACCTACACTTGAAGCAAACCCATGTACAATACCAAGACCTGCATTTGCTAATGTAATTCCTGATATATAAGAAGCATAAGCCATACTAGCACGTTTTTCTATAGAATCATATTCGTCCTTACATACTGACAAAAAAGATTTTCCAAAGTATTCTATACCTGAAACGGCTAATGCATCTGTCATGGGATACGCTATGGTGGATACGTATGAACCTATTAATTGAGTCAGTGCATCCAACCCACTAGCAGCTGTTACAATAGATGGGCAGTTAGTCATAAGTTCTGGATCTAATATAACTATATCTGGTACGAAATTCTCGTGACGTATGGATTTCTTGAATCCTCTTTTGCCCACTTTACTTAAAACAGCATTTTTCGATGTCTCACTACCAGTTCCTGAAGTAGTAGGTATTGCAATCAAAGGTATTTTAACTCCATTATGAATCTTTCCTTCCCCTACTCCTTCTATATATGCCATGACTGATTCTTTTTGAGTCAACATTGCAGAAATAGCTTTACCTGTATCCATGACACTGCCTCCACCAACAGCAATAACTAATTCAATATCATGTTCTCTGTACTTATTTACTTCATTATCTATACTTTCTGGAGAAGGCTCTCTTACTACTCTTGTCTCATATATATTACTATTTACCATCTTCTCTAATAATTTACCATAATACTTAGAATTTCTAAAAGAGTTTGCTCCTGTGACAAGCAATATATTTTTTGCACTTTTTACAATATGCAAAGAATTTATCTCATTAATACTTCCTGGATGAAAGATTGTTTGTGGTACTTTAGCAAAATTAAAGTTTATCATATGACTCATTCCTTTGCTGTTAATTTTATTTAATATTCTTTTGTTAAGATATTCAAAAATGTAAAATCCTATAAATTATATTTTATATCAAAATATCTATTTTGTCATTTGTTATTTTTAGAAATTTTTCTGTATTTTTATAAAAACATTAAATATTCTAAATAATTTTTATCAATTTTCCCCCTTGACAAGCATATAATATAAGCATATAATCTTAGTTAATTCAATTTGATTGTTAAATATATTTAAAAACTATGATAAGAATTAGTAGGATTAGTAGCGTTTTCAAGAGAGTTGCCGGTTGGTGAGAGGCATCAAACAAGCTGATTTGAATACATCTTTGAGTTTCCTATCGAAAGTTATCGAGTAGACTAGTGACGTTAGGTATACGTTATAATACCAGGGCATCCTTTTGGAATTACCAAACAGCGTGCTTATTAAGATTGTTATAGTAATATGACAATGAATCAAGGTGGTACCACGTGAGATTATACTCTCGTCCTTTTATTAGGATGAGAGTTTTTTATTTGTATTTTTTTATATGTTTTAATCAATTTGAATATTAACGAGAATATATCTTAAGGCCTAAAGATTATTTATAAATATTTTATTTTATGGAGGTAAAAAAATGGATAGAAATGTTTTTGAAACTTTACTAGAGAGAGGTTATGTATACCAATCTACACACGAAGAAGATATTAGGAAATCACTGAACAGTGGTTCACCTGTTACATTTTACTTGGGTATTGACCCTACTGCTGACAGCTTGCATATAGGACACTTTTTTGCGTTAATGATGTTTAGATATTTACAAGATGCTGGTCATAAAGGTATTTTAGTTATTGGTGGTGCAACTGCACTTATTGGTGATCCTAGTGGTAAGAGTGATATGAGAAAAATGCTTACGAAAGAACAAGTAGCACATAATGTGGAAGAAGTTAAACGTCTTGCAAGTAGATTCATCAAGACTGATGGTGATAATCCAGCATTAATACTTAGTAATGCAGAATGGATTAATCCTTATAATTTTATTGATTTCATGAGAGATATAGGTGTTCATTTTAATGTTAATACTATGCTTTCAGCGGATGCTTATTCTAAGAGATTAGAAGAAGGGGGACTTACGTTCTTAGAGATGGGCTATATGCTTATGCAGTCCTATGATTTTGTCTACCTGAATAAAAAGTACGGTTGTACTTTGCAAATCGGCGGCAGTGACCAATGGGGAAATATTGTTGCTGGAACTAATCTTGGAAGAAAACTTAATATAGCTAATAATGATGAAAGAGATATTATGTTTGGACTTACTTGTCCTCTTCTTATGACAAGAGAAGGTAAAAAAATGGGTAAAACTGAATCTGGTACATTATGGGTGGCTAGAGATAAAACTACGGTTTTTGATTTTTACCAATACTTTTACAATGTGAATGATGATGATACTGAGATGTTATTACGTTTGTTTACTAGAGTACCTATGGATGAGATTATAAGTTTATGTAAAGAGGATATCCGTGGTGCTAAGAGGTTGATGGCTTATGAAATAACTAAGTTGGTTCATGGTAAGGAAGAGGCTGATAAGGTTCTTAAGACTATCACTGAGTTATTTGATAAAAATAAGATTTCTAGTGATATGCCCGCCATTGAAATTGAAGAGAAATTAATAAAAGATGGTATTTCTGTTATTGATTTATTGTTTGAGTGTGAATTTGTAAGTTCTAAGTCAGAAGGCAGACGATTGATTAAGCAGGGTGGTATCAGTATTAATGGAGTTAAGGTGGAAGATGTTGATTTAGTTGTTGGTGAAGATAGGATTGAGAATGGTGAGATTGTTTTGAAGAGGGGTAAGAAGAAGTATTTGAAGGTTGTTGTGAAATAAATATATAATGATTTCTAAAATGGTGTGGATAAGGTTAGTATATGTTTAAATGAATGTATAGTTTATTATTGGACTAACGTGTAGTATGTGAGTGGTATATGGTTCGTTTTACTTCGCCTTACTCCTGAAGGAACGGTCTTCGTAAAACGAACCATATACCACTTTTTGTTTGTTGCATTGTTTAGTTGTAATAGTTAGTAAATATGTATGAGGTTTGTAATTTACAAGTTGGGTACATGAATTAGTGCAAAATATATTAGATATATTAGTAGAATTTTGATAGGTTTTAGTTTTGTAGTTGATTTTGTTTGTTGAAGAATGTTTTGTATCCTAGGTGGAGCATTATTATTACGGTTAATGATACTGAGCCGAAGATACCTAGCATGATGGCTATTTGGTATGTTATGGCGGTTGTTGGTATTACTCCTGCTAGTATTTGACCGGTCATCATACCTGGGAGAAAGATTATTCCCATTCCCAGCATTGAATTGATTGTTGGGAGTATTGCGGAATCAAAAGCTTTGTTTATTACATTTTTGGAAGCTAGTTGTGGGGTTGCGCCTAGGATTAGTGCTTCTTCTATTATGGCTTTATTGGTTGTCATTCCTTCTAACAATGAGTTTATTCCTAGAGAGATACCTGTCATTGAATTTCCTATGAGCATTCCGGCTATGGGGATAAAATATTGGGGTTCATACCATTTGGGAATACGGATGACTACAAATAAAAAGTAGGTCAGGCATATTAATGTGCCGATGCTCATTGATAGTGCTATGACTTTTTTTAGCTGTGGTGATAGTTTTGTTTTGAATTTCTTGTATATGGTATATATTGCGAAAATCTCCATTATTATTATTATGGCTATGGTGATATAGGGCTTTGGGTTGTTAAAGACAAATAGTAGTACGTGACCAGTGAGGATAAGTTGTAGAGTCATTCTTATTGATGATATTATTATTTCTTTTTCTCTGTTAATTCCTCTGAGTCTAACTATGACAAGTACGAAAAGTACGAATATATAAGCTAGTGCTACTTGTATGACTGTTAAGTCTATGATTCCATTCATATGTCCCCCTCCATTTTATGTTTTCCTTTATTTATTTTTATTATTGTATCAGAATATTTGTTTGCTATTTCTTTGGAATGAGTTACCATTATAAGGGTTTTTTTATTTTCTTTTACAAATTTGGTTATCATCTGTATTATCAGGTCTTCGGTACTGTCGTCTAAGGCTGATGATGGTTCATCTAATAGATAAACAGGAGAATCAAGGAGAAGGATTCTTCCTAATGATAGTCTTTGTTTTTCTCCACCTGATAGGAGTTCTGCATCATCATTAAGGTTTTTATTTAATTGGACTTTTTGTAATATTTCTTGTAGATAATCATCATTTGGTAATTCTTTATCTTGGAATTTCAATCCAACTAGAAGATTATCTTTGATATTGCCATCAAATACTATAGGGGTTTGGGATAGCATTGTTACTTGTCTGCGATGTGTAATTGAATCTATTTCATCAAGTGGTTTACCTTGAAATAAGATTTTACCTTCTGTAGGTGAAATCATTTTGTTTAACAATTTGAGTATTGTTGTTTTTCCTCCTCCACTTTCCCCTACTAATGTTGTAATTTTATTTTCTTGGATTTTTAATGATGGTAAGTCTATTATGTGTTTAAATTTCACACCTTGTAGTTCAAACATTGTTATTCCTCCTCTTCAACTCCTATTTCAGCTATAAGTTCTGCCAAATATCTTTTTGATTCTTTTAACTCTTTTTTACCCTCTTCGGTAATGGAGTAATATTTTCTTATTTTCCCTTTTACCTTTTCATTATAATGATTAATGAATCCCTCTTTTTCAAGATTGTGTAATATAGGATATAGAGTTCCTGGACTAAGTTTATATCCATGTTCAGATAATTCTTCCAGCATCCAGCTCCCATATATAGGTTCTTTACTTG
This sequence comes from Vallitalea maricola, assembly GCF_036985595.1. Classification (NCBI taxonomy): domain Bacteria; kingdom Bacillati; phylum Bacillota; class Clostridia; order Lachnospirales; family Vallitaleaceae; genus Vallitalea; species Vallitalea maricola. Next base: position 9,145 of record NZ_BTPU01000087.1, read on the forward strand.
CATGATGTAAAATGTGCAGGCATATAAACCCTTGAAACAATCTTTTGCTTATACTATTTTTCATATCATTAACTCCTATCGTTGTTGTTATCGGTTTTCGATATCGTATTATGATTATATTATAATCTGACATTCTAGTAATGTCAATACTAATTTTTTTAATTATTTACAGTTATAATTTTATAAATTACTACACCTTTTGTTATCTTAACATGTTAAAAACATCTGATAGCTAACAGTAAACCACGTCAGAAGAAAAAAGAGTTTTGTGAACTAAAACCAAGACACTTAAAGCAAAATAGTATATGTATATGTGGAGTAGTGAGGCAGGACGCCGAACC
>NZ_BTPU01000088.1:0-27805 GCF_036985595.1 Vallitalea maricola
TAATTGATAGCTTATCTTATATAACTATATTGCCACAATAAATATATATATGCAAGTACATATTAAAATATTACTTAATTATTACTTTTTTATCAGTTAAAATGGGATGATTTATTAACTCCACATCAATAGAATATACATCTTTAACGGTTTCCTTGGTTATTACATCCTCTGGATCACCATATCTATATACTTGACCATTTTTCAACATCAATATCTTATCGCTATACCTCATAGCTATATTTAAATCATGAACAATATTTATAACCGTAATTCCCTTTTTCTTGCATAGATTATGAACCAACTCACTTATTTCATATTGGTATCCAATATCCAAATGGGATATGGGCTCATCTAACAACATGATATCTGTTTCTTGGGCTATAGCTCTAGCAAGAATGACTCTTTGCAGTTCTCCACCACTAAGCTGAGTGATTTTTTTATCTTTCAATCCTATGACTCCAGTTTCTTTCATTGCATCGTTAACTATCTTTATATCTTCTTCAGTGTTTTTTTGAAATCTAGAAGTATACGGAGTCCTCCCCATCATAACAATATCAAAAACAGAGAATTCATACTGCATATCCGTTATCTGTGGCACCACTGATAATCTCTTAGCCATTTCTTTTTGTTTGATAACATGGATATCGTCATTTTTAATATAGACTGTCTTTTTATTAGAAGGCAGTATACCTGCCAATAACTTCAACAAAGTAGTCTTTCCAGAACCATTAGGTCCTATAATACTATAAAACAGACCTTTTTCCATATTGATTGACAAATCTTTTAAAATAGTTTTTTCCCCATAGTTGAAATTTAATTTTTTTGTACTAACTATACTATTCATATTGTTCATTCCTTCTGTAATATGTTACTGATTTAGATGATTCTTTTTTTGTTTTGATATAATAAAAATAAGAAAAATGGAACTCCAAATAATGAGGTAATGATACCTACGGATAGTTCAGCTGGTGATATGATGGTTCTAGCAATAGTATCACATACGATCATGAAAATTGCTCCAATAAGCATTGCCAATGGTATTAGTTTTTTATGGTCAGGACCATTAATCATTCTTATTATATGAGGTATGATAAGTCCTACAAATCCTATGATTCCACTAGCTGAAACAACAACAGCCACCATTATTGATGATATCCCCAATATTATCTTCTTAGTTCTGTTTACATCAATTCCAAGACTTCCAGCTGTTTCATCTCCTAACAACATAAGATTCAACTCTTTTGAAAATACCATCATGATAATAGAACATATAATAACACAAGGTGCTATAATAGCTACTTCTTTCCAGCTTGATGTACTAAAGCTTCCTAATGTCCATAGATATACTCTTTCTAATTTATCCCTGTTCAATAACATCATCAAAGACATAAGGGCTGATAGTAAGTAATTAAGTGATATACCAGCCAGCAATAACGTTGTAGTAGGAAGTTTTTTACCAATAGCTGATATTCTCAGTACTAGTAGAACTGTAAGCATGGCACCAATAAATGCGAACATACTCACTCCAGTAAAACCAAAAATAGTTTTATTAAAATTAAATATAAGTCCAATTGTTGCACCCAGTGCTGCACCTGATGAGATACCTAGTACAAAAGGGTCTGCCATTGGATTCTTGAAAACTCCTTGAAAAGAGCAACCAACAACAGCTAACGCTCCTCCAGTAAATAATGCAAGTATTATTCTAGGCAGCCTTAAGTCAGCTATTATTTTTATATGTGATTCCTTAATACCATCAAGGGAAATCAATTCATTAATAAATGGAATTTTACTTAATAATATTTTACTGCTGTCAACAAAATCTATTCTGACAGAACCAAATCCACATGCAATAATAACTACTGCTATAAGTACTAATAAACTTATTATAATATTACTTTTTCTAAATATCTTCATAGTTTTAACCTGCTTTACTTTAGTATGTCATTTCTATTTATAACACAGTAAGCCTATGTTTATATTTAACATAGACTTACTTTAAAGTATACTCTATTTCTAATATCTTTACATTATTTAATAGCGTCTGGATGAATTATTTTCACTAAATTAGTTAATCCATCAACTATTCTTGGTCCTTGTCTAAAGAATAGATTTTCATCTATTTCGTATAATCTGCCTTCTTTGACAGCAGTTAAATCTTTATATCCTTCTAATGATTCTAACGTAGTTTTAGTATCATACTTATCTGAACATATTATAATTTGTGGGTCTTTATCAACTATCTGCTCAATGCTATAAGCCCAACCTGTAGCATCTTTCGCTATATTATCAGCTCCGGCCAAAGCCATGGCTTCACTTAAGAAAGTATCTCCAGTAGCTGTAAAATCTCCACCTTCTCCATATCCTACTACAAAATATGTTGTTGGTTTTTCTTTTCCTTCTATGGCTGTTTGGATTTCTGCTACTTTATCTTTCATACTAGTTACTAATTCATTCGCTTCTTCTTTTTTATTAATAACTTCACCGAGTGTATTTATATAACCGTATACTCCCTCAAAGCTTTCATTCCAAGAAAGTGATAAAACAGTGATACCTTGTTCTTGTAACTTAGCTACAGCATCATCTTTTACATGAGCAGATGTAACTACAACATCAGGGTTAAGATCTACTACTCTCTCAATATTAAATTCTTCTAAACTACCGATTGATTCTATATTCGCTACTTCACTTGGATAGTCACAAAAATCTGTTCTACCAATGATTTTATGTCCTGCTCCTAGAGCAAATATTGTTTCTGTAAATTCTGGTGAAATTGAAACTACAGTTTTTGGTTCTTTCTCAATTGTTATTTCCTTACCGTATTTATCTGTTATAGTTAATGGATATACATCTGATTCGCTACTAGTGTCTTTTTCATCTTCATTACTAGTGGTTTCATCTTTCTTATCATTAGTATCCTTATCTTCGTTAGTATTTTTGTCTTCATCAGTCTTTGATGTTTCATCTTTCTCTACTTGATTCTCTTGATTGTATGTATCTTCCTTTGGTGTCTTCTTGCCGCCACAAGCAGCTAAACTAAAAACAAGTACTGAAATTAACATAGTTGTCAGTAACAGCTTTAATATTTTTTTCATTCTCTAAACCTCCATAATATCTTCTTTAATAAGAAAAGTGATTAACACTCGGTATACTCATGCAGCATTTTCTATTTATAAGCAACAAAAAACTGTGCTAAGGCACAGTCAGATTACAAATAAATATATGAATCTACACTCTCCCACCGAAAGCTTAAAACTTATAAAAAGGCAGGTCTCCTGGCTTATGGCTTAACTTACTCTCTAGTCTTCTCAGTTTCCCAATGACATTTTAGATTTCATACCATTTACAGTAGCGGGGGCTGCAGTGGCATCTAACCACTTTCCCTTTTAACTCAACGAGTACCTTTTTATCTATTAAATTTTAGTATCTTATGTTATATATAAATATATCCAAAGATAATTTTATTATATACTTTAATATAAATATGTCAAGATAAAACTAGCTATTTGAGTTTTCCATTTTTTATCTAGATTAGATTATATTGCAAGTAAGTCAGAAAAAGTGTTTTGTTCTGACTTGGCATAATATTTTATTATATAAAAATAATGTAATTGGGAAAACTATTCAGCCTTCCCCTTTATTTTCTTGAAATGCTCTACAATTTTCTTTTCATACCCTTGGTCAGTAGGGTTATAATATATCTCATCCACAAGTTCATCTGGTAAATATTGCTGTTCTACATAGTGATTTTCATAGTCATGGGCATATTTATATCCTGTTCCATGACCTAGTTTTTTTGCACCACTATAATGGCTGTCTTTCAGATAAGATGGTATTGTGGTAATCTGTACTCTCTTTACATCTTCCAATGCCTTATCAATAGCTAAATAGGCAGCGTTACTTTTTGGAGCACAAGCAACATATGTTGCTGCCTGAGATAATATTATCCTACCTTCGGGCATACCTATGAAATTAACTGCATCAGCAGCAGCCATTGCAACTTGTATCGCCATAGGATCAGCATTTCCTACATCCTCGGCAGCACATATAACAATTCTTCTCGCTATGAATTTTGGGTCTTCTCCTGCATAAATCATTCTTGCAAGATAATAGACAGCTGCATTCGGATCTGAACCTCTCATACTTTTTATGAACGCTGATATAGTATCATAATGATTATCTCCGTTTTTATCATAATTGATAACTCTTTTTTGTATACATTCAGATGCTACGTTTATATCTATCTTGATTATACCGTCTTCATCAGGCTCAGTCGTAAGAACCCCTAATTCTATAGCATTAAGAGCTGCTCTTGCATCTCCATTAGCTCTATCGGACAAGAACTCTATAGCTTCTTCATTGATACTGGCATTAAAATTACCTAGTCCTTTTTCTTTATCCTCAATGGCTCTCATTATAAGCTTTCGAATATCTTTGTTTTCCAAAGGCTTTAGTTCAAATACTCTAGACCTTGATACAAGAGCACTGTTTACCTCAAAATAAGGATTTTCTGTAGTAGCACCAATAAGTGTTACCGTACCATCTTCAACATATGGCAGAAGTGCATCCTGCTGAGCTTTATTAAATCTATGAATTTCATCAATGAATAGGATAGTGCTTCCCAAAGTCATTCCTAGTCTGTTCTTAGCTTCATTTACTACTTTTTCAATATCTTTCTTGCCAGAAATAGTTGCGTTTAATTGAACAAATTCAGCTTTTGTGGTGTTTGCTATCACTTTTGCAAGGGTAGTTTTCCCTGTTCCAGGTGGTCCATAGAAAATGAGTGAACCTAGCTTGTCTGCTTTTATGGCTCTATATAATAATTTACCTTTTCCTATTATATGTTCTTGCCCTACTACCTCTTCTATAGATGTTGGTCGTAGTCTAGCAGCTAATGGGGATTCAGTTTCTAGAGTTTTCTCTCTCATCATATCAAATAAATCCATATCTATCTCCTCTGTCATCTATACTAATCATAATTTTTTTTATGTAATCTTCTATTAGAAACTAATTTATTAAGCTATTTATTCATTATATCATACAAGATTATATTTTAAACACTAACTCTTATGATTTTTCATTGATATTATTAGTTTTAATTTTTTAGTATATGATAGAGAGGTAAAAGTACGATATATATTATATGTTCAACTAAGAATTTTGTTCATAGCATACCCTTAGTTTTTTCTTGACAATTATAGATACATGCTTTATAGTAGTTCTATAAAGGAATACTAATGAGGTGAAAGATATGAATTTGATTGATGCATTAAAAAGCATTGGCTTTACCCAGCAGGAATCAATTATATACATTACCTTGTGTAAGCATGGAGAATTATCTGGCTACGAAGCAGCAAAAATATCTGGTATTTCACGTTCTAATGCCTACGCTGCACTATCAAGTCTAGTTGACAAAGGTAGTGCTCATATAATAGAAGGTACTTCTGCAAAATACATTGCTATCTCTAAAGATGAACTAATTATGAATGCTACGAGAGATTTTGATGAAAATATACAAGTTATTAGAGATAATCTAGAATTCAACCTAGTTACTAATAATCCATATATTACTATTGTAGACACTAAAAATATAATTAATAAAATAAAAAATATGATTACACAGTCTAAGTTCAGATTATATTTTTGTGCTGATAAAAAAATCCTAGATATATTTTCATATGAGATAATAGAAGCTTATAATTATGATAAAAAAATAGTTATTCTATCACCAGAAGTTCCCAAGTTCAGTCATAATAAATTCTATAAATCATTTAACTATGAATCTTTTAAGCTTATTATAGATACTGAAGAAGTTATTACAGGAACACTGAATCAAGCACTCTACTCTCGTAATACTACTTTAGTCCGACTTATTAGAGAAGCAATAATTAATGAAATTCACTTAATAGATATAAAGAATAATATATCTAATTAAAAAAATAATTTAACTAGTTTATTACAATATATTTCTTAGAAAGGAGCAACAGAGTATGCTAACAACATATAACAAAGTATCTGACGAAACTAATTTTTTTGGTAATACTACCCCAGTGGAATTAATAAAAGAATATGGTAGTCCACTATATGTGTATAATGAAAATGTAATGAGAGAAAGATGTAGAGAGCTGAAAAATCTTATAACATATCCTAATTTCTCTGTAAACTATTCTGTAAAAGCTAATGGTAATCTCACTTTATTACAAATTGCTCGTGATGAAGGTCTTAACGCTGACGCAATGTCACCAGGTGAAATCTTTGTTGAGTTAAAAGCAGGATTCAAACCAGAACAAATATTATACATTAGTAATAATGTATCAAAAGAAGAAATGCAATTTGCAATAGATAGGGATATTCTAGTAAGTGTAGATTCAGTTTCACAACTAGAATCATACGGTCAAATAAATGAAGGCGGAAAAGTATGTATAAGATTTAATTCTGGTGTCGGTGCAGGTCATCATGAAAAAGTTATTACAGGTGGTAAGAAAACCAAGTTCGGTGTAGACCCTAATTTCATCCCACAAGTAAAAGAGATTCTATCCAAATATAATCTTAACCTAGTAGGTATTAATCAACATATCGGTTCATTATTCATGGAAGGTGATAAATATGTTGAAGGTGTTAAATCTGTATTAGCCATAGCTGAAAAATTCGATAATCTTAAATTTGTAGATTTGGGTGGTGGATTCGGCATCCCTTACCAGAAACTTGCTGGGCAAAAAAGATTAGATCTACAAGACTTAGGTAAAAAATTAGACAAAGTATTCTTTGATTTTGCTGCTAAGTATGGTAAACAAATAACTTTCAAAGTAGAACCTGGACGTTATATTGCAGCTGAATGTGGTAATCTATTAGGTACAGTCTATTCCATAAAAAATAATTATGGTATGAAATATGTAGGAACAGACTTAGGATTTAATGTACTTAAACGACCAGTTATGTATGATTCTCATCATGACATAGAGATATTCAGAGAATCTAATGTACCATCAACAAAATCAGAAACTGTAAACATTGTTGGTAATATCTGTGAAAGTGGAGATATCATAGCTAAACAACGTGAACTACCAGAGATTTTTGAAGGTGATATAATTAATGTTTTAGATGCAGGGGCTTATGGATATTGCATGGCATCTAACTATAACAATAGACTTCGTCCTGCTGAGGTACTCATAACTTCAGATGGTAATGTAAAGCTTATCCGCCGTAGAGATACTTTTGAAGATCTAATCAGAAATTTTTAATAAACATAACAATTAAACGTTAATTAAGGTTGTCTCATAAAACATACAATAAGTAATATGTATTATGAAACAACCTTTTTTGTTACGCTCACTTTCTAAATATATCTTTTTTATGAGATATTATTAACTTATATCTTTCTGTTTTTAATTAACTAGATTTATGATATATTATTTATAATAACCTTTATTTACTCAAAAGGAGAGATACCTTATGATCTTATTAGAGGAAAGTATCAAAATCGATAAACTATATACCTTTTTTTATTTTGAATTTGCTAAGAATTATGTTTTTCGAGGAGAGAAACATGATTTTTGGGAAGCTGTTTATGTAGATAAAGGTGTACTGGAAGTTATGGCAGATACAAAACATTATGTTCTTAACAATGGTCAAATGATTTTTCATAAACCTAATGAATTCCATTCTTTATGGGCTAATGGTGAAATAGCTCCTAATGTTATTGTTTTCTCATTTGGTTGTCATTCAGAAGCTATGAAATTTTTTGAGAATAAAATTATCAAGCTGGATATTGAACAAAAAAGTATATTACAAAATTTTATTAAAGAAGCTAGAAGATGTCTACAAGATCAACAATTAAAAGCTAATTCTCCATTTGGCTCTAATCAGTTAATAAAACTATATATGGAACAGTTTTTCATTCATTGCATACGTAATCAAAATGTCCAGAAATTAAAAGAGTCCATTGTAACAAAAAAAAGAATGGAAAAAGATATAGCTGTAACTATAGAAAATTTCCTGAAAGAAAAAGTAAATGATAATATATGTCTAAAAGATATCGTTGCACATATGAGTTTAAGTGCTACATATCTAAAGGATTTATTTAAAAAGAACTATTCCGTTTCTATTATGAAATATTATCGTACATTAAGGATTGAGAATGCCAAACAACTTATAAGAGAATCCTCATTAACCTTTACTGAAATTGCGGAAAATATGAATTATACTTCTATCCATTATTTTTCCAAACAATTCAAGGATTGTGTAGGTATGACACCAACTGAATACGCTAAATCATTAGTACATTTCTAGTAATATATATAATAATGATACCTCCGCTTAAGATAACTAAGCTAAAAAAAATCTCCAACCTGATTATTTAGACTATAACCAGGTTGGAGATTTTACATACTTTTAGTTACATACTCACTGGCTACTCCCATTTGGGAGGATTTTTATACACCAGCTTTTACTATAATACTTACTTTTTCACTTTCTTTTTCACCAGCAGCTTTTGCTACTACTTCTACTGTATCTCCTTCTGATAATGTAAGTCCTGTTACACTCCAGTTTCCACCTGCTGCTGTTACTTTTTCTACCACATCATCAGAACCTGTATGTTTGATTGTTACTGTAACTTCTGCATCTTTTTCTGCTGTTCCTGTTAGACTTGTTGTGTCTGCTGTCACTTTATCTGCCTCTGTTACTACCGGTGTATCTGTTATTGGCATTCCAGCTTTTACTGTTATAATTACTTTTTCACTTTCTTTTTCTCCAGTAGCTTTTGCTACTACTTCTATTGTATCTCCTTCTAATAATGTAAGTCCTGTTACATTCCAGTTTCCACCTGCTGCTGTTACTTTTTCTACCACATCATCAGAACCTGTATGTTTGATTGTTACTGTAACTTCTGCATCTTTTTCTGCTGTTCCTGCTAGACTTGTTGTGTCTGCTGTCACTTTATCTGCCTCTGTTACTACCGGTGTGTCTGTTGTTGGCATTCCAGCTTTTACTGTTATAATTACTTTTTCACTTTCTTTTTCTCCAGTAGCTTTTGCTACTACTTCTATTGTATCTCCTTCTGATAATGTAAGTCCTGTTACATTCCAGTTTCCACCTTCTGCTGTTACTTTTTCTACCACATCATCAGAACCTGTATGTTTGATTGTCACTGTTACTTCTGCACTTGTTTCTGCTGTTCCTGCTAGACCTGTTGTATCTGCCGTCACTTCATCTCCATCTGTTACTACTGGTGTGTCTGTTACTTCATAGATAAAACTAATCTTTCCATCATCATTACCAAGCTTTTCAAAGTTATTATCCCCATCAGTATCCACCATCAGTATAGGTCTGTTTACTGTTGAGTCCATTAACCAATAAAAACTTTTACCAGCACCCTCTTGGAAATCCCACTGATCAAGTGGTGCTTGGGTTTTGTCGAATTTGGTTATATCTGCTCCACCAGGTTGAGCGAAAGGAGTTTTAGAACTTTCGTTTACTGTCGTTCCATTAACGAGCATTCCTTTGTATCCATAATTAGTATATGCTCCATCACCAGTACCCTTATAGCCTACTACTCTACAAATATACAGATCATTTACATCATTCGTTTTTAATTCTGGATTAAAAGCAACACAGTTCTGAATAGTAGCGGTACCATTTAAACAAATACCTACTATACCTCCAACACGAGATGAACCTGTAACAGATGATGTACTATAACAATTCTTTACAGTTGAATCTTTATTAAGACCTGCAATTCCCCCTGAGTTTTCCCCTGAAGAGGTTACTTTTCCGGTACTATAACTATTTTCTACACCACTAGATTCGATTAGACCAGCTATTCCTCCTGTGTTAGAAGAACCTGTTATATTACCGATACTGTAACAATCAGAGATAATCATATTATTACAAGTTCCTATAATGCCTCCTATAGAATATTGATGACCGGTAACTGTTCCAGTACTATAACATGATGCTACTTTAGAGCTATTACCAGAACCTACTATGCCGCCTACCTCAAGCTTACCTGTAACTGTTGCCGTACTATAACTATTTGTTATACTTCTATTAGGCCCTACGATAGTTCCTGCTATTCCCCCTATACGTCCTGGGCTCATAGGCGCATTAGTTCCTTCTATGTTGCCAGAGGTAGAACAGCTTTCAATATCGCCCTCAAAATATCCTACTATACCGCCTAGATCTCTTTCTCCATTTACCGTTGCATGACTATGACAATTCTTTATCGCTCCAATCGTAAACTGTCCTGAAATCCCACCAGCTCTCGAAGTACCATTAATCGTTCCTGTATTGTTACAACCTAAAATATTTGCAAGCAAAGCACGCCCGACTATTCCTCCAATATATTGCTCACCTTCTACCTTAGCGCTATTTGAGCATCCTTCTATGAGATTTTTACTATCCTGTCTATCAGAAGCTTCTCCGATAAGTCCACCTACATATTGTTTACCACTTACTTCATAAGTATTATTATCTGTTGATTTGACATGGCAATTTATTATTGAGCAATTTGTTTCAACACTATCATCTATTATTCCTACCAATGCTCCAATATAAGAAGCACCATTACATATTATAGTAGGATCTTCAAGTGTTAAATTCTTAATCACAGCTCCAGCCATCATATCTGAGAATAACCCTTGTCGACCTGCCTCCCTGTTAATACTTAAATGACTAATCGTTTTACTATTGCCATCAAATATTCCCTTGAAATCGTCTATGGGAACCCAATTCGTTATATTAACATCAGAACCACCATAACTTTGAAAGTCCAAACTATTCATTAACTTATATGTTTTTTTACTTCCAGCAGGAATAGCTCGTAACTCTTCTATTGAACTAATGGGTGTAAAAGTTTTAATAGCGTACACATGTGTAGTAGTATCCTCTGCTGTGATAACAATTTTAAGACTATCAGATACAAAACTATCTCCATCTACGTCATCGCCAACTATATCATAAACAATTTTTTTTGTTGCCTTTTCGGATATTCTCAATGCGTCTAATAATTGGCTTACTGTGGTTGTTGATAGTACATCCTCAACTGTATCTCCATTTATTGTTCCAATTACAGGATCTATAGACTCAATGCTACATTCACTACTTAAAGGCATCTTTCCATCATCGTTACCTAGTACCGTATACATTTTGTCTCCATCAGGGTCAGTACAAAGTACAGGTCTTTCCATGCCAGCTCCCATTGCCCAGTAGAACTCATCATCAGGAGTCGGTTGAAAATGCCATTGTTTTAATGGTTCACTATTTTTATTAAATTCAGTAATGTCTATTCCATGTCTTGCCTTATCGCTATTAGGTGCTGGGCTGATCTGCATATCTTGGTTTGCATAATTATCCTTAGCATTATGATATCCTAATCCTACTACTCTACCATAGCTATGATATAACTTAGGATTCATAGCAACACAGTATTGAATGGTGGTTTCATCTGCTAAATAGCCTACTATACCACCTACATCTGATTTTCCATTAATCATAGAAGTACTATAGCAATTTAAAACCTGGCTGTCATCAGCTTCTCCAGCTATACCTCCAATATCTTCTGCTTTTGGACTTTGGATATCGCCTAAGCTGTAACAATTGGATATATTCGAATCTTCTAAAGTACCTGCTATTCCTCCAATCCATCTCTGTCCACCGGTTATCGTTCCAGTACTATAGCATCCTGTAACATAGGAAAATCCAAAACTTTTTGAAGAATTAACAAAACCTGCTATTCCTCCAATATTCTTAGTATCGTCATCTCCTGAAACATTTCCTATACTATAGCAATTGGTCAAATTACCATACCCATGATAACCTACTAATCCACCTATAGAATTGTTATTTCCCTTTATATTTCCTGTAGCATAGCAGTTTTCTATAGATGCTCGACTATTTTCTCCAACAAGACCTCCTACCTGGTAATGACCGCTAACACTTCCTTCTGAATGACAATTCGTCATCCATATCTTATCATAACCATTACCTTCAAAACTACCTACTAAACCACCAACTCCCGTACCACCAGATACATTAGCGTTACTTGAACAATCTTTCATCAATTTTTCTGGCCAGTTTTTATTTGGTTCAAAAGATCCTATAAGGCCTCCTGTATTTTGATCACCTTTTATGCTACCAGAACTATGACAATTTGATATTAAAACAGCTTCTTCTGAATTACTTTTAATTGCGCCTACTAATGCACCAACAGAATAATCTCCATTGATATTAACATTTTCTAATGTTAAATCATGAATATAAGCTCCTCTATAAATTGATCCAAATAAGCCTTTGAAAGATTTTGAATCATTAATTTTTAAGTTTCTAATTGTTTTATTGTTACCATCAAATGTTCCTTGGAATGCGCTTATTGGTTTCCAATTTTTTATATCCTCATCCTCTGGCTTTTTCTCTTCATAACTAGCGATATCTGTAAAGTCCAAATCCCTTATTAGCTTATAAGTTTTACCTTGGGTATTACTACTACCGATATTTCTTAAGTCATCAATAGAATCAATGCACACGAAAAATGAAAGACTATAGACTCTAGCTGTACCAGCTTCTGAAACTACTTCTACACTCATGCCATTTTCTAGTTCTTTATTAGGATCTTTTATGACAGTATCACTATTAATTCCTAATACATATACTTTGGCAAATTTAGATGCTTCTATCCCATCTTTTAGTTGGCCTATGGTGGTTCCACTTCCTACTTGTACAGTAGGTCCATCTAGTTGACCAATTAAAGTATCTATACTTACTATTTTATTCTCATCAGATTTATGTCTAATTGTAATGGTGTAATCATGAGTATTACCATTGTAAGCTGTTACTCTTACTATCATTCCACCTACAATAGAATCAGTAGGCATTACTACCTCTGAACTACCTGATTTAGATATAGTTACGTGTTCTCCAACCATATCCATACTACTTAATAAATCACCTACTGTTGTTCCTATTGGTATACCTTTTATTTCATTTTCTGTGATTTCTATATAGTTTATATTATTAAGCTTTGTAATTTTACACTCACTGCTAATTTCAAAACTTATATTATATTCCTTTTTAGTATGGTTTTCTGCAGTTACTTGTATAACCATTGTATCAGCTACATCTGTATTACTTTGGTCTTCTACCGCACTTCCACCAGAGCTTACTAATATTTCTACTTTTGCCTTAGCAGAGACCATAAGTGCTGCTTTCAAATCACTTACTTTTGTTCCAGCAGGTATATCATAAAGAGTATCTCCTACAAGAACACCTTTTGTCGTTTTTATAATTTCTTTGGCACTGCTTGGTATGTATACAGGTGTTGAAGGTGTATAGCTTGTATCCGATGAATCAGTTGGTGTTGTTTCTTTTACTTTAACACCGTTACCATTAATGCCCTTACCGATGGTCTTTGTATTTACCTTTGGTTCAATGGTAACACCATTAGCCTGAATGTCCGCTTTATTAATGGTACCTTTACCTTTGATACTTACTTTAGCATTTGCTTTTACTGTATTGATTTTGGATGATACTTCGGTGGTTACTGTGGATGCTTCACCACTTTGTTTTATATGTAACTCTTCTATAGCTGTTTTTTTACCTAGCTTGACTTGACTTGGTGATTTTAATACAACTTGTTGAGCGTTACTGTTATTGATAAGGATACTGTCCTCTTTACCACCATCAATTAGTATACGTCCTTTAACAACCACATTCTCTAATTGAATAGAACCTTTTTTAACGCCTTTGGCAATAATAAGGTCACCATTAATAACAGTATTTTTTAACTTAACATTATCAGTGTTTAGTGTGACATTACCTTCAATGGTTTGTTTCTTATCCTTTCCGTACTCACCCTGTTTTTTGATGAGAGTACCTACTACATTATCTAAAATGGTAATGGCTTCAGCTCGGGTAATTACCCCTTTTGGTTTTATTGTTTTATCTGGGAAGCCTTTTAGATATTGACCATCTATTAAAGCATCTAAATACGCCTTACTCCACTCACCAATTTGTTTATAATCCTTAAATTCAGCTATTTTTTCTAAATTTTCAGTCCCTTGTAAATCCATAATAATGGCAACAACAGCACTTACCTCTTCTCTTGTTATTCCATTGTCTGGATTAAGGATATTTTTTTTATGCCATTTCATGTATTCACTGTTTTTTGCAATGGCTGTATCTTTTTCATACCACTTATTGTCTTTAACATCTTGGTAATTTTCTTCAATTCTTTCATAAAATCCATAGATACGATTAATGAGAGCAATAAACTCTACGTTCGTTATAATTTCATCTGGCTTATATTGCCCTCCTGAGTAACCTTTTAATAGACCTAAATTAACCCATTTTTTCATTGTTTTTTCTGCCCAATGTCCTTCTATATCTGAACTAGTATTAGGTCCATTGGCATAGGCAGTTGTACTAAAGGTGAGTACAAGAGCCATTATAATTGTTACGATTTTTTTCATCTTCAAATATATTCCTTTCAAATTAAATATTTTATTTTTTTAACACAGCCTTTATAAGTTGAAATACTCTTAGCTGATTCCTACATTTGCACCTCCTTGTATATTAAAATTAGGCCATGTTTTATTATTTTACGCACATTAATATGAGCAAAGGTTATCATATCACAACTAATGTGACACCATTATGTCAATCCATTTTTTGTTTTTCAATTTTTTCCTGTTAAAATGAACTACACTTTCTTAATTAATCTTTTTTTGATATGTATGTATGAATACCCTCGTTCACCAACAAATCACAACACTACAATTAAAATAAACTTTGATATTATCATTAATAATGGTATAATAAATACAGAAAAACCAACAATACAGATCACGGAAATATAAGGTGTGTTATTAGAATGAAAATAAACAGATTGATTCAAATTATTATGATTTTATTGAATAAAAAAATGGTTACTGTTAAATATCTTGCTGATAAGTTTGAAGTATCAACAAGAACTATCTATAGAGATTTGGAGACCTTATCCTTATCTGGAATTCCTATCTGTTCATCCAAAGGAAACAAAGGTGGAATCAGCTTATTAGAAGGATACTCATTAAAATATGCATTTTTGCCCGGACCAGATAAGAAACGAATGATTTTCGATATAGATGCTTTAGTTGATATTGAAGAACAAATTGTACATACTGAAAACTTTATAGAAGATTATAGTAAGGCATGGCAATGTTTTATAGAGAATAGAACATTCAATCAAAAAGCTATCAAAGAAGAAATTCTTCAATCATGGAAACGTTGTAAGATTAATGAAGTCTCTTTATATGATTTTGACATAGATATGTTGATGAAACCTGAAGAAAAGCTTAATTACGTTGTAGACGAATTAGTAGAATACAATGTAAATGGTTTCAAAGAATTTAGCCAAATAGTTAAGAATCTAGACTTGGATATATGTATTTATGATTGTAATGCTAAGCTGAAATATATTTTTAACATTAGTCCATTGTATGATAAGATGTACCCTGAAGTAGGTTATTTCAAAGATGTTTCTGAGCTGGTTATAGGTACTAATTCTACATGTCTAGCTTTAGCTGAAAACAGACCATGTATGGTCGTTGGTCCAGAGCATTATAAACACATATTTCATGAATTTAGTTGTGTAGCTGCACCTATATATAGTCAAACCCAATTAATTGGCACAGTGAATGCATCCTTTGTACATACATCTGTTAATCATGAGACTCTTAATATGGTCTATAGCCTTGCAAGATTATATGAAAAATTGGTAATTAACTCTACAGATAATACACCTGACCATCCAATGCGTACAACTTATAGATATTCAGATTTTCCTGCTTTTGAGGATATTAAAGGAATTTCTTCAACTATTCAACGAGTTAAGAAATTAGCTAAAAAAACAGCTGCTACTGATTTACCGGTTTTTATATATGGTGAAAAAGGAACAGGTAAAAAATTATTGGCTCAAGCTATTCATAATGAAAGCCCTAGAAAATATAATCCATTTATAACTTTCAATTGTAGATCTATACCACAAGAACTGATTGATATAGAACTGTTTGGTTATAATAACGTTATGCTTCATGGAAAATCAAATAAAAGTAAAGTAGGTTTGTTGGAGAAAGCAAGCAGTGGAACTATTTATATTGAAGGTATAGAATTAATGCCTATGAATACTCAAGTAAAATTACTGGAATCATTAGAAAGTATGGAAGTAAAACCTATCGGAGGAAATGATCCATTACCTATTGATGTACGACTGATAACATCAGCTCAATCACATCTTACAAATGAACTACATAATAAAAGCTTTTTACAAGATTTATATTATGAAATAACACTAATACAATTTTATTTACCACCTCTAAGAGAACGAAAAGAGGATATAACTACTATTATTACCAATTATATACCAAAGTTCAGTAAGAATGCAAATATACCTATTAAACATTATGATTGCAATCTTCTCGACAAGCTCATTGCTTATGATTATTATTATGGTAATATCCATGAGCTTTTAAATGTACTAGAAAGACTAGTAATATTATCATCAGGAGAAACCTATGATATTTCCTTAGTACCATTTTAACATACAAATATTACTGAACAAGTTCAAAATCTAGTAATCTAATTAAATTGGATTAAAAAGCTATGAGTCCATCTAGTTAAAATGGACTCATAGCTTTTGTATAAAGTATTAATTGATTGGCATTATTAATCTATAATTCAAGAAAGACCATATTTTCATAAATAATATCATTTTCTTCTTTTTTATCTGTATTATCTAAAGGGCTTAATTTTCCATGGTTAACGATAGGTATACCACTTAGTACGGATGTATCAGCTTTCAATAATCCTTTATTACATATATTTTTAATCTTATCTTTCGCTACTTCCAAAGTTACTGATTCATCAATTACTAGTTTTCCATTGTTATCTATGGCTACTTTACTTTTTAATCCTAATAAATAATTTTTGTCAATGATCAGTTTTCCATTATTGTGTATATCATTATTACTCATTATCTTCACATTGCTATTATTACATAATTTTTTAACTGTCTCAAATAATTCTTCATCACAGATTACTTTATCTGAGTAAATAGATGTGATATGCTTCCTTAATTCTTCGGATGTAATATCTTTAATAACTAGTTTGCCATCCACTATTAATGATTCTCCATCAAAGAATTTTAAAGTACCTGAATTAACTTCAACTGTACCCTCTTTAAATACACTATTATCTGGTACAATAGTAAGTTCTACTTCCTCAAGATTATCAATAGTCTTTTTTAATATTTTCAAATTTCCTTTAGTTATAACCAATTCATCAAGAATTTGAATATGCTCAATACTGTCATTTACACTATCTTCATCTATCTTATCTATTGCTACTAGTTTTTCTATTGTCAACTTAGCATTTACTTGTTTTTCTATAAATGTTTCATTAAATAGAACTGTATCATCTATAAAACGATAACCTTCTTTTAGGGCTATAGTCAATCCGTTAATCTTGGACTTGATGCTTACAACGGATTTTAATGATTCTGGACAAATAACCATACCATTAACTGTCATGGAATGTATTTTTTCCTTAAAAAGCTCTTTAGGCATTTCTTTAATCTCACAAACACCATTTACTAGAATGAAAAGTTTATTATCAACTTCTTCTAATAGGGCTTCATCAATAACAGCTTTACCATTTTCTGTCATATAGTCTATACTCTCATCCTCATTAATCTTAACCATACTACCTATATTAATTTTTTTAATACCACTAATTAATGAAGCTGTTGTATCACTATAAATAAGACTGCATATATTCTCTAATCCTGTAATATTACTAACTGACTTCTCAGTTGCCTTTCTTGCATCTAATAAACAAATATTTACGACTTTACCCATTTACATAACCTCCATCTCTTAATTTGTTAATAGCTAAACTCAATCTATTACGTATTGTAGAAGGTGATACCTTCTGTAACTCACCTATTTGTCTGCTATTTAGACCATCAACATATTTTAACTTAATCAATTCTTTTAGATACTCAGGTAATATATCAATCATATCGTTAAAGTATATATCTGTTTCCATGTTTATCTCCCTAGTTATAATACTATCGTCTTCACAAAAAACTATTTTTTTGTTTTTTCTGAAATTATCTATAAAAGTATTTTTGATAACCCTGAAGAACCAGCCTTTTATTTCATAATCATTCATGTTATCAAACATTTCTTCTCGTTCAAGCGCTTTAACATAAGCATCTTGGACAATATCAAAAGCATCTTCTTTTCTTTTGACAAGACTCTTTGCATATCTAATGAATTCCTTATGATATTGTTCATATACATTATAAATCATATAATTTCAACTCCTGAGTAAATCTATGTTAATTGTGTGCTAGCACCTCTTACATCTATACAACGAATAACTTGATTGAAGTGTCTTCGTTAATTTTATTTTCTTTTGGGATTGTTAATGTTTCATTAGGATACTATCTAGGAGGTATTGCATTAGAACATTATAAAACAGGTCATATTTGTATTTTTATAGGTGTCATAACAGCAATATCTGGACTAAGTACTATTCGTATAATAAGAAACGATATGACAAATGATGAAGAAGAAGATTCTAGAGTGTGTGAAGCAAGTTAAAGGGTATGACTTATATAGCCATCCCCTTTTTTAATATTACATCTTACATACACAGTACCTTAGATTTGGTCAGGTATATAACCTTTGAATTGTGCTTTATACAATTTTTCATATATACCTTCACTGGCAAGCAGTTGTTCATGGGTACCTTTTTCTTTGATACCTTCTTCAGTTATAACTACAATCTCATCAGCATTCTTTATTGTAGATAATCTATGTGCGATAACAAGAGATGTTCTGCCTTTTGATAGTTTTTCAAGTGCACGTTGGATTTTTATCTCTGTTTCATTATCTAGAGCTGATGTTGCCTCATCCAATATTAGTATAGGAGGATTCTTGAGAAATACTCTAGCTATGCTTATTCTTTGTTTCTGTCCTCCTGATAGTCTTATACCTCTTTCTCCTACATTAGTATCATAACCATCTGGTAGTCCCATGATGAAGTCATGTATCTCAGCATTTTTAGCAGCTTCAATAAGTCTGTCTTCTGAAGCACTTATATCTCCATACATGATATTATCTTTGATGGTTCCTGCAAATAGAAATACATCTTGAGATACTAAACCTATATTACTTCTTAGTGACTTGACTTTGATATCTTTTATATTCTTACCATCAATAGTAATCATTCCTTCATCTACCTCATAGAATCGTGGAATCAAGTGGCATAACGTTGTCTTACCTCCACCTGAAGGACCTACCAACGCCAATGTTCTACCTGCATTAATATTAAGATTTATATTGTTAAGTACTTTTTCATGGTCATTATAGGAAAAGGTTACGTTATTAAAATCTATATTACCTATAACATTCTTTAAATCAACAGCACCCAATTTGTCTTTTATCAATGGTTCGATTTCCATTAGTTCAGTGAATCTTTCAAATCCAGTCATACCAGATTCAAACTGCTGGACAAAGTTGGATAATCTTCTGATAGGCTGTAAAAATGCATTAACATACATTATGAAGGCTAATAAATCCATGATAGTCATTGTTTCCTTCATGATAAGAAAACCTCCGAACCCTATAACTACTAGATTAAGAATCTTAGTTATAAAGCCCATCCCTACACTGAATATAGCCATATTTTTATAAGCGACATCTTTGGAAGCTCTAAACTCTTTATTACCAAAAGTGAATTTTTCCATCTCATGTTCTTCATTAGCAAATGATTTGGACACTCTTATTCCTGAAATACTACTTTCTAATTGGGCATTCACATTGGCAATCTTTTTCTTCACATTCTTAAATCCTCTTGACATTTTTGTTCTTTGCTTAATAGCAAACCATACAAGGAAAGGAATAAATATGTATACGGCAAGAGCTAATCTCCACTCCATGAATAACATGGCAAAAAAAGCTCCAATTAACATAATAAGTGATAAGAAAAGGTCTTCTGGTCCGTGATGTGCAAGTTCTGTTATCTCGTTTAGATCATTAACCATTCTAGACATTATATGTCCAGTTCTTGTCTTATCATAAAATCTAAAAGATAATGATTGAAGGTGTCTGAACAAGTCTTTTCTCATATCATATTCCATTCTTACACCTAGAATATGTCCCCAAAAATCCACGATATATTGAAAAATAGCTCTTATCAAATAAAGTCCTAATAACATTAATATAAATAAGAAGAATGTTCGAAACTGGTTCTTGGGTAGTAAGTCGTTTAATGCATATCTAGATAGCATTGGCACTGATAAATCTATTGATGCAATCAAAAAAGCACATATCATGTCAATTATAAATAACTTCTTGTGTGGTTTATAGTAACTAATAAATCTTTTTAACATTTTATTGTCTTTTTTCAAAGTATCACCTCTTACATCAAATTTACATAGCAGAATATCTGCTAGAACTCATGTAGTTTTCTATTATAACACATCTATAATTCAGTATCAATTTTTATGAAAGTTTTATTATAATATTAGCATATAATTTCTTATGATGTATTATATATTAAATGACTAGGTAACTTTAGAAAAATAGTTGAAAGGACGTATTCTATTGAGTATATATTCTATTGTTTTAGTTGCACTAAGCCTTTCTATGGATGCTTTTGCAGTATCTATCACCCTGGGTCTCACAAGTGATAATAATTATAATCTAACTGCTGTAAAAGCAGGTTTGTCCTTTGGATTATTTCAAGGAGGGATGGCAGGAATTGGATGGGCTCTAGGTTGTTCACTAAGAAGAGTAATCGACCCTATAGACCACTGGATAGCTTTTTTATTACTATCTGCTATAGGTATTAATTTTATAAAAGAATCTAAGAATCCTTCACTGAATACATTGTCCATTGACAGTTTGAAAGTTCTAATTACTTTGTCTTTAGCAACAAGCATTGATGCTCTTGCAACTGGTGTTACTTTTTCATTATTGAATGCAAATATATTGATATCTGTATGTCTAATAGGTCAAATTACATATTTTGCATCTGTAATGGGAGTATTTATTGGAAGGGGGCTTAGTAAAAGTACTAAGCTGCAATCATGTGTCAATATTTTAGGTGGTATAATTCTTATTATGATAGGCTTGAAAATCATAATTACTCATCTTATAAGTAATATGTAGTAATACTATAACTATTGTATTTCTTTATAAGTTTCTCTCATAATAAAATCCTTTAACATACTTATTTGTTTATTAGGCTCTCCAATACATAATTGACCATGATTATATCCTTCTAAACAAATAATATGCATATTCGAAACCATAGCTTTCATTCGGTCATAGGGCTTTTTTAAATATTTTTCTTTAGAAGAATATACAATAAGACAATGGGTATCAATATTTTTTATTGATTCTTTTAAGTAATAGTTACAAACAAGTTTTTGAACATTTCTAATAGTTTTTTTCGACATATGTTTTATTAAATTTTTTGTATCAGAATATAAGCTTTGAGGCATTTTTATTTTTATTAAAAAACGGTTTATTAACTTTTCCCAAAAAAAGTGCCCCCTTACGCCATGGTACATTGCAGTCTCTGATATATTGATGAGAAACCATGATGCAAGCTTATTTATTCCCAGTGAACCCGATTCAATAAATGCATATTTAACAAAATTATTTGCTTGACACATAATTTCCAATGCTATATCTGCACCAAGAGAAGCTCCATAAATAATATCAATATTAAATATATCTTGTTTAGTAAAATATTCAATTATTCTTGTTGCTTCTAGTTCAATTGATTCAAGTTCTGAATTATCATGAATATTATGTCCATCTAATACGGGCACAATTACATGATAGTTTTTTTCTAATTCTTCAATTTGAATCTCCAATGTATTCCATGGTACCCAACCGCCATGTACTAACAGAGCTTTCTTTTCATTTTGTTTTCCAAATTCTTTAAACTCCATTATTTCAACTCCTTATAATAATTATATTTCATTGATTTAATTACATATTTATACTCATCCACTAACACATCCCAATTTCTTGAATCCTCTAAATTGTAATGATATACAATACCTTCAGCACAATAAAGCAAAATCTTCATGCAATTAGTTGCATCAGCTTTGCTTGTAAATCTAGTCTTATTAATTGCTCCAATAAGTTCCTTATAAGGTTGTGACATTCGCATTTTAAGTTGCTGTAATCCCTCAATAAGATTATCATCTGTTTCAAAATAAATCCTATTAATGAGCTTATAATGTAAATTTAAATTACTAAAATAGTTTTTTTTGAATTCAATAATCTCAAAAATCTTTTCAAATAGATCATATCCTACCTTATTATTGATAGCTGCTAACAATTGTGAATTCAGCTGATTAACAATTTCATTCAAAATAAAAAAATAATATTCCTGCTTATTCTGAAAGTAATAAAATATCAATGATTTTGAAATCCCTGCTTCGTATGCTACTTTTGACATAGAAGCATTCCGATATGGATTATTAGCAAATATCTTACATCCTGCATGAAAAAGATTTATCTGCTTCTCTTCAGGTATATCAAAAAATCTCTTATTCAATCCATTACCTCTTTTCTATCTGAGAGATTTTCATAATTTAAACCAAATTCTGTACACACAATATGTAGATTTTTTTGCAGTTGCATTCAACTTATTAAAGAATCAACTGAAAAGAATTATGAAATTCTCTATCTAGTTAAATTATATATAATTACTATTCTAATACCACTGACCGATTTTGCAAAGATGTTTAAATGAAATTTTCATCTTTCTATAACAGCTTGATTTTATTTTTCATGAATAAAAAAATGCCCCCTATATAAAACAGTTTTAAAAATTTATAACTGTCTCATAAAGTGAGCATCTGGATTATAGTGTTTCTAAATTATTTGTATTTTAGTTTTCTTTTTTCTATGTCTAATCCAAGTGTTCCTCCTGGATTCATAATATTGTCAGGGTCAAAATGTTTTTTGAGAGTTCTTATTATATTGTAACAGTTTTCACCAATTGAATGTTCTAACCAAGGGCCAAATGATTTACCAATACCATGATGGTGACTGATAGCTGCCCCATATTTTACATAGTTATCTAGGATTCCTGCTTGATATTCTATATATTCATCCATTTCCATCCTAGCTATAAATATGAAATATAAGTTAGCACCTTGTGGGTACACATGAGACATGTGAGTAAGACATATAGTCTCTGGTCTTGCTTTACAATATTCTCTTAATCCTCTATGAACTTCACTCATTGTATCCCATGTTACTGAACATTCCATTGTATCAATGACAATACCGAAATCTCCTAAGGCATCTCTCATATATGGGTCTCTGAATCTACCTTTTTCCCACTGTTTAGTTGGATATCCTGTCAAATACATGGCTCCATATTTTTTACATATCTTGTGAAGCTTCTTCTTCATATTTTTACAGAATCCGATTTCTCCATCAGTGAATCCAAGGAAAAGACATCGTTCCATTTGTTTGAAGCCTTTTCTCTTCATGATGGAATCAATCTTAGTTCCCTCAACATTATATAATTTTAACATTAGACTGGTTTCTTCTGGGTCTGATAATCTAAATACAGAAGGCATTCCGAATTCACCTTGAGTTATCTCTCTGGCAGCAGCTTGAGCATTTTCCCAGCTTGGGAATATATAACTGAATCTGATTCTATTTTCAGGCATGTATTTGAATACTCTTAATGTAACATGTGTAAGAACACCGAATGCTCCTTCACTTCCAATCATAATCTGATCTATTGAAGGTCCTGTTGCCATTGCCGGATATTCTTCTGTTTTTATTATACCTACTGGTGTTGCATATTCTTGACATATAACAATATCTTCTATTTTTCCATAGTAGCTAGAGTTTTGACCAGCTCCTCTGGTTACAACCCAGCCACCTACACCGGAATACTCAAATGACTGTGGAAAATGTCCACAAGTATATCTTCCTTTAGCTCCTAATGTGTCTCTTGCATTATTAAGGACTCTTTCTAATTCTGGTCCTTGCATTCCTGATTCTACAGTGATGGTTTGATTCTTTTCATTGAAAGATACAACCTTATTAAAATTAACAGCTAAATCAAGGCTAACTCCACCTTTCATAGCTTCCATACCTCTTGTTACAGTTGAACCTCCAGCTTTACAGTAGATTGGAATTTTTTCACTTGAACAATAGCTGACGATATCTTCTATCTGTGATTTATTGCTTGGATATAAAACTATATCTGGTAAGTTTTCAACGATTTTATTCCTTAGTCTCATAAGGTCTATCATGGTATTTCCATAGGAGACCCTTAACCTTGTATATGTATCCAATTTGACATTATCATTTCCAACAATCTCTCTGAACTTTTGTATTTGTTCTTCTGATAGATTGACTGGAACCTCCATATCAACTTTATCTAATCCTTCACCTTGTTTTGTTTTAAAATATTCATCATCCAGTCCAAAAGTATCTTTTATAACTTTGTACAATCTTTCATTAGGGCATTTATATTCTGTAGGACTACCCCATTTTAGTATAGATCTGAAACTTCTTTCCGGTGGAGCTTCATGTTCCCATTCTGGCATGAATCCTTTATAATTTGACATCAAATTCCTCCTTTGGATATTAAGCTCTAAGCTGTAATATCATTCATATAGTTTCAAGTGATTGCATTCTAGTTTATTTTTGCATCTGTTTATATAAGGGTTTCAATTTGTTATATACCTTAGAATAAATGTTATCATATATATTTTTATATACTTCTACATTTACAGGGTCTGGCAAAAATTCATCTTTTAAATGAACCATATTCCCCACTGCTTCATCAAATGATTTGTATTCGCCTTTTGATACATATCCTACAATGGCAGCTCCTAATCCAGACGTCTCATAAGTCTGCACCCTGTAAACAGGTTTATTAAATAAATCTGCTGTTATTTGACATATAGCATCACTCTGGGAACCTCCTCCAGATACCATAATCTTTTGTATATTTATCTTAGATTTTTTCTGTATATATTGTAAGCCTTCAAATAATCCGAAACCTATACCTTCTATGATTGCTCTATATATATGTATTCTTGTATGATAATCATCAAAACCTATTATTGCTCCTTTACCTTCCGGTCTCTTGGCGCCTGCCCCCCAATAAGGCTGGAATACCAATCCATCACAACCTGGTGGTATATCATTTAATCTTTTATTAAGCAATTCTTCTGGAGCTATATTCAATTCTTTTGCTTGTGTAACTTCTTTTTGAGCAAACTCCTTCTTGAACCAAGAAATCATCCAGTATCCTCTATATATTTGTATTTCTGGATTATAAGCTTTTGGTATCACCGCCGGGAATGGACAAATAAATCTCAGCGCTTCGTAATATTTTCTAGAAGTGGTTTGTATAGATGCGTTGGAACCTAATGAAATACTGGCGGTATAGTTATCAAAACACCCGACACCTAATGTTTCACAGCCTTTGTCGGAACCTCCTGCTATAACTGGAATACCTTTTTTCAATCCGGTCTCATTAGTAGCTTCATCTACTACATAGCCAATTACACCTCCTGGTGCTACTAAGTCACACAGTTTCTCTCTTTCAATATGGAATATTTGACTCTTTTGACCTCGTTTACCTTCCCACCTAAAGTGTTTATAATTAAAAGGAATATGTCCAATCTGAGAAGCAATACTGTCTTTGAATTCATGGGTTAATTTATAGTTTAAGAATCCTGATATTTGTAAATATTTATGAGTTTTCTTCCAATTCTCTGGTTCATAATCTTGTATCCAATGAGCATTACAGTTAAGACTAAAATTCTTAGCTGTTGTCATCATACCTACAGTCGTTATAGTTAACTTATGATATAGAGTCATATCTCTTGGCTTTTCAATCTTCCTCTGGTCCATCCATAGAATAGCAGGCCTAATGATTTCTCCATTCTTACCAAGTAGAACACATGAGTCTCTTTGTGTAGTTACAACTACTCTGTCAATTTCATTGAAGACATCTTCCTCATCTTCTTTGATCTGTCTACAAACCTCACATAAACTATTCCAATAAACATTTGGATCTTGTTCAGCCCAACCAGGCTCAACTGAGTAATAAGGGTTAAATTCTCTTTTTACTTTTACCAGTAATTTTCCGTTCTTATCAAAGATTAATCCCCTTAAACTCTGTGTACCACAATCAATTGCAAGTACATATTTTCCCATCCATAATTCCTCCCGTATCAATTACTTAGTTTTATTTTAACACAGGAATACCAGTAAAACCACTAATAAACAATATATATTTTATATGTATCTATAAACGTGAATTTATATTACACCTCCTATTAAGATAATATATGTTGACGATGTTCTAACGTCAGGTCATATAGTTGTCCGTATGTCGTCCTACTAATTTTATCATTTTTTATAAAATTATTCAAGATTATTATATGTTTCTATGAATGACTTTTAATTCACACAAATAAATCATTTCAGAGTATTTAACCTTTTACCATGTAACACCGATTTTTACTGGGTTTGTACACCATCAAAAAATTTTTTTTAAAAAAGTATTGACATTTTAATCAAATTACTATATAATTCATTTTGCTGTTCCTCGATAGCTCAATGGTAGAGCATTCGGCTGTTAACCGAAGGGTTGTAGGTTCGAGTCCCACTCGGGGAGTTGCTTTTAATTAATAGTTTTAAATCGTTTTGCGATCTGATTTCAAAACGGGGTGTGGCTCAGCTTGGCTAGAGCGCTTGATTTGGGTTCAAGAGGCCGCAGGTTCGAATCCTGTCACCCCGATTGTATGTGCCTGTAGCTCAGTAGGATAGAGCAGTGGCCTTCTAAGCCACGTGTCCGGGGTTCGAATCCCTGCAGGCACGCTCATTAAAAAAATAATGAGCAATAATACAACATATTTTTTACACTATGGGCCACTAGCTCAGTCGGCTAGAGCACTGGACTTTTAATCCAGGTGTCCCGGGTTCGAGTCCCGGGTGGCTCATTTTTTTCATCTAAAATTAGCAGTTGTGGCGGAATTGGCATACGCGCTAGACTAAGGATCTAGTGTCCGATAAGGACTTGGGGGTTCGAGTCCCCCCAACTGCATTAACGATTTTTACATAATTTAAGGCTATTTGGTAATAAAAATAGTCTTTTTTGATGTCTTTTTTACTTACTTGCGTTTTTGTCTAGTGACGTTGAGGGGTTAATATGCCCCTGTATTTTCATTGCCTTCATTCACCCTTTGCTAAATGATTTTTAATAAAAAATCATCGTCACTTTTCACGAAATTTTAAAGCTTCATCCTCCTTTTTATTTTTAATAAATTGCACTAACATTAACATAGTACAACATGACATTTTACTTAAAAATTCAGGTGTCCGTTTAAAGGACATCCGAAAGATGCATATTCGTGGTTGCTTTAAGAACCTCAACTCTCGACGATTCACCGACATTTCAAATATGCATACTTGATACTCCACTTTTTATGGTATATGAGATAAAGGGGATTTTACCGTCGGCTCAACTTTGAGCCATTAAAAAAGGACAGTCCATTTGGATAGTTCTTTTCCTGATTTTATTATGTATTTACCTTACCTTTGTTCATTAATTAATTTATGAATATATTTTAAAGGAGCCTACCAAATACGGTAGACTCCTTATGTACTAATCAGTGCTTTAGTTTATTTTCAAAAATAATATTATAAAATATATACCTATTCTAAGTTCAACCATTTCTGTCCCACACTTAATTCATTTA
>NZ_BTPU01000089.1:0-1437 GCF_036985595.1 Vallitalea maricola
CTAGAGCTCTTGCTATAGCTACTCTCTGCTGCTGACCACCAGATAATGTATTTGGCATACTATTTATCTTATCTTGCAATCCAAGGGTATTTATTATATCTTTAATATATTCCTCATCTACTGGTTTATGATCTAATCCAATGGGCAATATAATGTTTTGCCATACATTTAGTGATGGTATTAAATTATAAGACTGAAAAACGAAGCCTATCTTTTTACGTCTTAGTTTTGCTAATTCATTATCTTTTAACTTATACATATCAACTTGATCAATGATTACTTGTCCATTTGTGGGTCTATCTAATGCACCTAACAAATGAAGCAAAGTACTTTTTCCTGAACCTGATTTACCTATAATTACTGTAAATTGGCCTTGTGTGATTTTTATATTAATATCGTCTACAGCTTTGGTTATATTATATTTACTATCATAATATTTTTTTAATTTCTTTGTTTCTAATATAGTCATATAATTTACTCCTCATTCTTATTAATATAGGTAGGTTGTAAAATTTACATTACTATTGTTATTAGTTCTTTCTATTAAGAAAGCATCACAAGGCAAAAATATTTTCTTTAAATTTAATGCTGATACTTAAATCGATAATAATGCATTTTACATACATTTATTATACAGTAGTATTCTGTCAACTCACTTACAACGATTATGACAAAACTGTCATATTAATCATTATAAAATATTAACTCAAATGTAGTTCCCCTACCTATCTGGGAATAAACTTTTATGCTACCATCTTGGCTCTTCATTATTTCTTTTGCTAGATATAATCCCACACCAATACCTTCATATAACCCCGTTTTATCACTTTTATAGAATCTATTAAATATAAAAGGTATATCTTCTTCATTAATACCTCTACCTGTATCTGTTATTCTTATTTTATTACTCATTACCGTATTCACACATTCAATAGTAATAGTTCCATCAGTATCAGTATATTTCACAGCATTATCTAGAATATTAACTATGGCTTCTTTTGTCCATTTTGAATCATAACAAAAATAATTAGTACTATTTTTTTTCATAGTGATTTCAATATTTTTTTGTCTGGCTGATATATATATTGAATTTACAGCTTGTGTTATTGTTTCATTTATGTCATTTTCTTTTATGTCCAATTGGATTAGACCTGTTTCCAACTTGGATATCTCTGTTAGAGAACTAACGAACCATTGAACTCTGTTTATCTCGTCATTCATTTTGGATATTATATTATTTTTTTCTGCATCTTCAATGTTATCCTTATCTAGAAGTGAATTAAATAACTTTATGGCTGCAACAGGGGTTTTCAATTGATGGGTAATCTCTGTTACCAACGTATTTAATTTCTTTTTTTCATCTATCAGATTTTCATTATTATTGTATAATTTACTTATTAATTTATCCAGCTGATAATCAATTCTATATAATGTTCC